>DAHWBL010000327.1 GCA_027323595.1 Acetobacteraceae bacterium
AAAATGCCCGGTGATCGGGCTGACCATCGACCCGCAGGCATTGATCGAAATCCGCCGCCATCGCCTCACCATGATCGCCCACGGCGCGCCACCACCGCCAACCAGCAGCCAGAGCAGCTACGTCGATGTCGAGGCGGTGAAGCAGGAACTGCTCTGGGGCCGCCGGCTATGCACCGCGCGCGGCTGGCCGGTGATCGACGTGACCCGTCGCTCGATCGAGGAAACCGCCGCCACGGTCATCAAGATGATGAGCAACTGGCAGGAGAGGCAGCGCGACAAGCCGGGTGCGGAGGTGCCGGGCTGATGCGCCCGCCGGCGCTGATCCTGGCATCGGGCAGCGCCACGCGCCGCCATCTGCTCACCGCCGCCGGCGTCACCTTTTCCGCCCGCGCGGTGGCGGTGGATGAGCCCGCCTTGCGGGACAGCGCGCAGGCCGAAGGGGCGAGCGCGCAGGATGCCGCGCTGGTGCTCGCCGGCGCCAAGGCACAGCGTGTGCGCGCGCCCGACGCGCTGGTGATCGGGGCGGACCAGATTCTGGTGCATGCCGATCGCTGGCTGGGCAAGCCCGACGATCTGGCCGGCGCGCGCGCCCAGCTCTGGTCGTTGCGCGGCCACACCCACAGCCTCGCCACCGCCATGGTTGCCTGGCGCGACGGGCGCGCCATCTGGCAGCATGTCGAGAGCCCGCAACTGACCATGCGTGCCTTCAGCGAGGCCTTCATGGATGCCTATCTCGATGCCGAAGGCCACGAGGTTCTGTCCAGCGTCGGCTGCTACCGGCTGGAGGGGCGCGGCATCCAGTTGTTTTCCCGCGTCGTTGGCGACCACAGCGCGATCCTGGGCCTGCCTCTGCTGCCGCTGCTGGGGTTTTTGCGCGCGCAGGGCGTCGTGGCGAACTGAGCCCTACCGCCCGAACACCCGTCGCACCGCCCAGGCGATCCCGGCGATCAGCGCGAAGCCGCTGAACGCCACATACAGGCTGCCGGTCAGCCAGGCGATCAGCAGAAACGCCGCCGCCGCGGCGATGGCGGCGTATTTGTTCTCGATCAGTACCGACAGCCCGCGTCCGCTCCGGCGGTCCACCGGGCTAGCTCGCGGTGCCCCACACCTGCTGCGCCACGTTCACCACCAGCTCCAGCTTGCGGCGCTGGTCGTCGAAGCTCAGCTCGTTGCCGGCGGCGTCCGACGCGAAGCCGCATTGCGGCGACAGGCAGAGATTCTCCAGCGGCACGAACCGGCTCGCCTCGTCGATGCGACGCTTGATGTCGTCGGGGTTTTCCAGCGCCGCCGTCTTGGTGCTGATCAGCCCCAGCACCACGCGCATGCCCGGCCGGGCGAAACGCAGCGGCTCGAAGCCGCCGGCGCGCGCGGAATCATATTCCAGGAACAGCCCGTCCACATCGAGCCCGCCGAACACCGCCTCGGCCACCGCGTCATAGCCGCCCTCGGCCATCCACATGCTGCGGAAATTGCCCCGGCAGGTGTGCATGGTGATGCCCATGCCCGCCGGCCGCCCGGCGACGATGTCGTTGATCACCTTGGTGTAGAGCGCGGGCAGCCGCGCGGGGTCCTCGCCATCGCGCGCGATGGTCGCCGCGATCGCCGGGTCGCACATCGAGGCGAAGGACACGTCGTCGATCTGCAGATAGCCGCAGCCCGCCTCGGCCATGCCCGCCATCTCCTGGTGGTAGGCGGTGGCGACATCGGCCCAGAATTCCTCCATCGAGGGATAGGCGATCTTGTCGACGATGTTGCGCCCGCCGCGCATGTGCAGATAGGTCGGGCCGGGGATGCAGGTCTTGGCGGTGCGCGTGGTGTGCGCCTTGACGAAGGCGAAATCCCCGACCTGGATCGGGTGGGCGCGGCGCACCTTGTCGCGCACCACCATCATCGAGCCGGTGCCGGTGGTCTCGCCATGCTCGCCGCGGAACGACACCGAATAATTGGCTTTCGTCGCCTCGATGCCGTCAAAGCCGGTAAGGAAATCGGTGTGCCAGATGGTGCGCCGGTATTCGCCGTCGGTGATCGCCTGCAACCCCACCGATTCCTGCAATTTGATCGCCTCGATGATGCACGCATCCTCGATCGCGTGCAGCGCCGCGGGGGTGATTTTGCCCGCCGCCGCCTCTGCCCGCGCGGCCAGCAGGCGCGGCGGACGCAGCAGGCTGCCGACATGATCGGCGCGAAATGGCGGACGCGGTGCGGACATGGCTTTCTCCCTGGCGATGCGGCGCAAACTGCCACGGGCCGACCCGCCGCGCCAGCAGGCCACCCGCCGGGTTGGCAACCCGGCCTATTCGGTGTTTTGTATGCCGACATCGTCGGCGGGGTTTTGTGTGCCGACATCGTCGGCGGGCGCGCCTCGCCGGCCCGACCGCAACTCGTGACTGGGAAAAAATGATGCGTGGGATGCGAAGCGTCGCGACCGGCCTGCTATCGGCATTGCTCCTGGCCGGGGCCGCGCGGGCACAGGACAAGCCGATCCATATCGGCGTCATCGCCTCGATGACCGGCCCGGCCGCGGCACTGGGCATCCCGCAGCGCAACTCCATCGCCCTGCTGCCGCGCGAGCTCGCCGGCCACAAGATCGACTGGATCATCCTCGACGACGCCACCGACGCCACCCGCGCGGTGGCCGACGCGCGCAAGCTGATCGATGAGGACAACATCGATGCCCTGGTCGGCAGCTCGGCGACCCCGGCATCGCTGGCGATGATCGATGTCGCCGCCGAAAAACACCTGCCGATGATCTACATGGCGGCCAGCGCCGCGCTGATCAGCCCGATGGACGCGCAGAAACGCTGGGTGTTCAAGACCCCGCAGAACGACAGCCTGATGGCGGATGCCATCGCCGCGCACATGGCCGCATCCGGCGTGAAGACGATGGCCTATATCGGCTTCAACGATGCCTATGGCGACGGCTGGCTGGCGCAGATGCAGCGCGCCGCCACCGCCGCGGGGATCAGGCTGGTCGATGCCGAGCGCTATGCCCGCGCCGACACCTCGGTCACCGGCCAGATCCTGAAAATCATCGCGGCCTCGCCCGACGCGGTGCTGGTCGGCGCCTCGGGCACGCCGGCGGCGCTGCCGCAAAAGACGCTGAAGGAGCGCGGCTACGGCGGGCGCATCTATCAGACCCACGGCGTGGCGGTGAAGGATTTCATCCGCGTCGGCGGCAAGGATGTGGAGGGCACGGTGCTGCCCGCCGGCCCGGTGCTGGTCGCCGCCCAGTTGTCGGACGCCAACCCCATCAAGAAGGTCGCCACCGATTACGTCACCCGCTACGAGGCGATGTATGGCCCCGGCAGCGTCGCCGCCTTCGGTGCGCACGCCTATGACGCCGCCCTGCTGCTCACCGCCGCGATCCCGGTGGCACTTGAGCATGCGCAGCCCGGCACGCCGGAGTTTCGCGCCGCGCTGCGCGACGCGCTGGAATCGCTGCACGCCATCGTGCTCACCCATGGCATCGCCACGATGTCGCCCGACGATCACAACGGCTTCGACAAGCGGGCGCGGGTGATGGTGACCATCCAGGACGGCGCGTGGAAGCTGATCGAGGAATAACACCGTCGCTGAGGGCGCGGCCATGAGCCCCGCCATCGCCGCGATCCTGATCCAGGACGGCGTGGTCAACGGCGCGATCTACGGGCTGCTGGCGCTGTGCCTGGTGCTGGTGTTCGCGGTCACCCGCATCGTGCTGATCCCGCAGGGCGAGTTCGTGGCGTTCGGCGCGCTCGCCTATGCCAGCTTCGCCGAGGGCCAGGTGCCGGCGCTGCTCGCGGTGCTGGCCGTCCTGTCGCTGGCGGCGTTCTTTCTGGGGCTGTGCACCGAGCCGGCGGGCAATGAGCGCGCGCTCGCCATGTCCACCCTGGCGGTGCCCGCGGTCTCCATCATCGCCTGCCTGGTGCTCACCCCGCTGCGGCTGGGTCCGGCGATGGACGCGGTGCTGGCGGTGGCCGCGGTGGCGCCGATGGCGCCGCTGCTCTATCGCATCGCCTTTCAGCCGCTCGCCGACGCCTCCGCCCTGGTGCTGCTGATCGCGGCGGTGGGGGTGCATCTGGCGCTCACCGGTATCGGGCTGCTGGCGTTCGGCGCGGAGGGCATGCGCGGTCCGGCCTTCATGTCCGGCGGGGTGCGGCTGGGCGGCCTCGATGTGAGCTTCCAGCAGCTCTGGGTGGTCGCCACCGCGCTGGTCGTCATGGCGGCGCTGGCGGTGTTTTTCGCCACCACGCTCGCCGGCCGCGCGCTGCGCGCCACCGCCATCAACCGCATCGGCGCCCGGCTGGTCGGCATCGAGACGGCGGCGGCCGGCCGGGTCGCCTTCACCATGGCCGGGCTGATCGGCGCCGCCTCGGGGGTGCTGCTCAGCCCGCTCACCACGGTCTATTACGATAGCGGCTTCCTGATCGGGCTGAAGGGCTTCGTCGCCGCCATCTTCGGCGGCATGGCGGTCTATCCGCTCGCCGTCGCCGCCGCCTTCGGGGTCGGTCTGGTGGAGAGTTTCGCCGCCTTCTGGGCCAGCCCGTTCAAGGAGGCGATCGTGTTCGCCACCATCATCCCGGTGCTGATCTGGCTGTCGCTGTCGGCCGGCGACGCGGTGGAGGAGGAGGGCTGATGCGGCGCATCGTGTTCAGCCTTCCGGCATTGCTCGTCGTCGCCTTTCTGCCCCTGGCGGTTCCGGCGGTGCCGCCCTACTGGGCGACGCTGGGCTGCATGATCGGCATCGGCGCCATCGTCGCTCTCGGCCTCGTGCTGCTCACCGGCTTCGCCGGCATGACCTCGTTCGGCCAGGCGAGCTTCGTGGGCTTCGGCGCCTACACCACCGCGCTGCTCACCACCGGGGCGGGGGTGTCGCCGTGGCTCGCCCTGCCGGTCGCGATGGGGGTGGCGGCGGCCGCCGCGGCGGTGGTGGGGCTGATGACGGTGCGGCTGTCGGGCCATTATCTGGCGCTCGCCTCCATCGCCTGGTCGGTCAGCCTGTATTTCATCGCCGCCAATCTGGATCTGCTGGGCCGCAATGACGGGCTGCGCGGCATTCCGGCACTCGGTGTTTTCGGCGCCCGGCTGACGCAGGGGCGGGAGTATCTGCCGGTGGTCGGCGTCTGCCTCGCGCTGTCCATGCTGGGGGTGCGCAACCTGCTCGACAGCCGCACCGGCCGGGCGATCCGCGCGCTGCGCGGCGGCGCGGCGGCTGCTGCCTGCGGGGTGTCGGCGGTGCGCGCGCGGCTGGTGGTGTTCGTCGCCGCCGGCGCGCTGGCCGGGCTGGCCGGCTGGCTGTTCGCGCACATGCAGCGCTCGGTCAATCCGACCCCCTTCGGCCTGTCGGCGGGGATCGACTATCTGCTGATGGCGGTGGTCGGCGGCGCGGGGCGTCCGGGCGGGGCGGTCCTGGGCGCGGTGCTGGTCACCCTGGCGAACGATTTCCTGCAGGACTGGCTGCCGGTGCTGTTCGGCGGCGCCGGCAGCTATGAGACCATCGTGTTCGGCGCGCTGATGGTGCTGGTGCTCCAGCTCGCCCCGCGCGGCCTGTGGCCGGCCCTCGCCGGGCCGGTG
>DAHWBL010000336.1 GCA_027323595.1 Acetobacteraceae bacterium
GCAGACAATGCCGCTTCTTTGTTGGGAGATCGCTCGCGGAATCCATCTGGGCCACGCGGTCACAACACCGCTCCAACAGGCCGGACACATGCGCGCACGCGAACCATACACATCTCTCGCCAACAAACCCTTGAACCAAACAGGCCGTCCACACATGGCTCTTTCTTTCAAGAAAGAACGTTCTTTTTTGCAAAAAAGAACCAAAAAACTTCCATAAGTTCAGCAAGCCGCCAGGGTCTTGCGGGCCGTGGCGTGCGTTGTCATAGACACCAGGTCAAAACCGATCAGGACACGCCATGCCCGCCATCACCCTTCCGGACGGTTCCGTGCGCGGCTTCGACGCGCCGGTCACCGGTGCTGAGATCGCCGCCGCGATCGGGCCGGGCCTCGCCCGCGCCGCGCTGGCCATGCGCGTGGACGGCCAGATGCGCGATCTGTCGCGCCTGGTCGAGACCGACGCCGCCGTGACCTTCATCACCCGCCGCGACGACGACGCCCTGGAGCTGATCCGCCATGACGCCGCCCATGTGCTGGCCGAGGCGGTGCAGGCGCTCTATCCGGGCACCCAGGTCACCATCGGCCCGTCGATCGAGAACGGGTTTTATTACGATTTCGCCCGCAACGAGCCGTTCACCCCGGAGGATTTCCCGGCCATCGAGGCGAAGATGCGCGCCATCGTCGCCGCCGGCGCGCGCTTCGAGCGCGAGGTGTGGGAGCGCGCCGCCGCCATCGCGTTTTTCGAGGCGCGCGGCGAGCGCTTCAAGGCCGAGCTGATCCGCGACCTGCCCGGCGACGAGACCATCACGCTCTACCGCCAGGGCGACTGGATCGATCTGTGCCGCGGCCCGCACATGCGCAGCACCGCCGACATCGGCCCCGCCTTCAAGCTGATGAAGGTGGCCGGCGCCTATTGGCGCGGCGACCACACCAAACCGATGCTCTCCCGCATCTACGGCACCGCCTGGCGCGACCAGAAGGAGCTGGATGCCTATCTGACCATGCTGGAGGAGGCCGAGCGGCGCGACCACCGGCGCATCGGCAAACAGATGGACCTGTTCCACATCCAGGAAGAGGCCACCGGCAGCGTGTTCTGGCACCCCAAGGGCTGGCAGCTCTACCGCACGCTCGAATCCTACATGCGCCGCCGGCTGGACGCCGCCGACTACCAGGAGGTGCGCACCCCGCAACTGGTCGATCGCACCTTGTGGGAAAAATCCGGCCATTGGGAAAAATTCCGCGAACACATGTTCCTCGCCCGCGTCGAGGACGAGGACAAAACCCTCGCGCTGAAGCCGATGAACTGCCCCTGCCACGTGCAGATTTTCAACCACACCCTGCGCAGCTACCGCGAACTGCCCCTGCGCATGGCCGAATTCGGCGCCTGCCACCGCTATGAGCCCTCCGGCGCGCTGCACGGCATCATGCGGGTGCGCGCCTTCACCCAGGACGACGCGCACATCTTCTGCACCCAGGCGCAGATCACCAGCGAAACCGCCGCCTTCGTGGAGCTGCTGCGTTCGGTCTACGCCGACCTCGGCTTCGAGGGCTTCTCGGTGAAATTCTCCGACCGCCCGGCCACCCGCGCCGGCACCGACGACACCTGGGACCGCGCCGAGGCCGCGCTGCGCGAAGCCTGCGCCCAGGCCGGCGTCGCCTATGCGCTGAACCCCGGCGAGGGCGCGTTCTACGGCCCCAAGCTGGAATTCGTCCTGCGCGACGCGATCGGGCGCGACTGGCAGTGCGGCACCATCCAGGTCGATTTCGTGCTGCCCGAGCGGCTGGACGCCGAATATGTCGCCGAGGACGGCGCCCGCCTCCGCCCGGTCATGCTGCATCGCGCCATCCTGGGCAGTTTCGAGCGCTTCCTGGGCATCTTGATCGAGCAGCATGCCGGCCGCTTCCCGTTCTGGATGGCGCCGGTCCAGGCGGTGGTCGCCCCGATCGTCTCGGACGCCAATGACTATGCCCAGACCGTCGCCGCCCGCCTCGCCGCGGCCGGAATCGCGGTGAAATCCGACCTGCGCAACGAAAAGATCAACGCCAAGGTGCGCGAGCACAGCCTCCAACACGTGCCGGTGCTGGTGGTGGTCGGCCGCCGCGAGGCCGAGCAGAACACGGTGTCGCTGCGCCGGCTGGGCAGCGACCGGCAGGAAACCATGGGCCTCGATGCGGCCATCGCCACCCTCGCCGCCGAGGCGCTGCCGCCCGACCTCCGCCGAGCGCGCGCCACCTCCCCGCTTTGATTGCTTGATCATTAACCACGGGCGCGGCAAGACTGCGCCTGCGCTAGGCGCGCGATCGCGCGGCCGGCCGCGCACGTGCAACAACCACAGGAGACCACGATAGCCAGAGGACCGATGACTGCCCCGCCCACCAAGGACGGGCCCCGCGTCAACGATGACATCCGCGTTCCCTCGGTGCGCCTGATCGACCAGGACGGCGAGATGGTGGGCGTGGTGAGCACCCGCGACGGCATCCAGCGCGCCTTCTCGGTGGGCCTTGATCTCGTCGAGATCAGCCCCAACGCCGAGCCGCCGGTCTGCAAAATTCTTGACTACGGCAAGTTCAAATACGAACAGCAGAAGAAAAAGAACGAAGCCAAGAAAAAGCAGAAGGTCATCGAGATCAAAGAGATCAAGGTGCGCCCCAACATCGACGAGAACGATTATCAGGTCAAAATGCGCGCCATGAAGTCCTTCATCGACGAGGGCGACAAGGTGAAGGTCACGCTGCGCTTTCGCGGCCGCGAGATGGCGCACCAGGACATCGGCATGCGCGTGCTCGAACGCATCCGCGCCGAGATGGACCCGCTGACCAAGGTCGAGCAGATGCCGCGGATGGAAAACCGGCAGATGATCATGGTGCTGACGCCAAAATAACCGCGCCCATCGGTCCGCGTCAGGCAGCGGCCTCGCGCCGCCGCCGCGCGGGGTCGGCCAGGCGCCGCCACAGCATCGCCGCGCGTGCCCGCCACACCGCCGCCACCGCGGCGCGGCGATAGTCCCAGATCGGGTCGGCATCGGGCTGGACCACCGCCATGGTGGCGTTCGCCTCGAACAGCAGCAGCGCGCCATCCGCGTCCAGCGCGAAATCCACCCCGACATAATCAAGCCCCAGCGCCGCGCCGATGCCGCCCAGCGCGGCGATGGCGCGCGGCCCCAGCACCGCGCCCATATCGTCGAGAAACCGCGCCTCCTCGGCCCGGTGCGCGGCGTTGTCGGCCATGTCCGCGCTCAGATAATGCAGCTTCCAGTGCCGCCCGATCGCCAGATGCACCGGATAGAGCGCGCCATCGATGAGCATGACGCGGTATTTGCGCACCAGCCCGTCCGCGCCGCGCGCATCCAAAAAGCCGATCGCCAGCAGCACCGCGCCAGGCAGCCGCGCCAACGCCGCCGGCAACCCCCGCGCGTCCGCCACCAGCTCGAAATGCGCGCCGGTGTGGTGGCCCGGACTGCGCAGCAGCAGCGGATATGCCAGCCCGGCACGCGCGACCTCGGCCCGCCGCACCGCGCGCATCGGCGGCGCCACCACCCCGGGCAGGCGCCCCAGCCGGCGCGCATTGTCCACCCGCCCGGTCGCCAGCACCCGGTCGGCCGGGTTGATCACCGGTGCGTCGGTGCGCGCCAGCACCGCGCGCGCCGCCCGCAGCGCCGCCCCGCACAGATCGGCATCGCCGATCGCGTTCACCACCAGCGCATGCGGCGGCATTTCCTGGCCGGGCCGCAACAGATCAGCCTGCACCACGATCAGGTCGAAACCCCGCGCGTCGATCCAGTCGGTGAGCGGCACATTGCCGCCGCGCGCCGACACCAGCAGCAGCACCGGCAGGCTCGGCCCCACCCCGCGAAATTTCTGCCGCGTAAGCGCCGGCGCGGCACCAGCGGCCCGCCAATGCGCCGCCGCCGCCGCACCCTCCAGCAGCCGCGCGAGGCCCAGATGCGCCTCGGCCAGATGCATGGGCGCACAGCCCGGCAAATCCAGCACCGCGCGATACTGCGCGCACGCCGCCGCGGGATCATCCACGCCAAGCCGCCGCGCCACGCACAGCCGCGCCACCGCGTCGCCCGGGTGGCATTGCACCGCCTGGCCGAAGGCCGTTCGCGCCGCCGAAACAAACCCGCCCGCCTCGGCCAACGCGCCCAGGCCCAGCAGGGCGCGCCGATGCGTCGGATCGGCCTGCAAAATCGCGACGAACGCCCGTTTGGCCGCACCATCGGCCCCACACGCGGCCAGCGCCTCCGCGCGATCGAGCAGGGCGGCGATGGCAACGACATCCTGGGGCGGACCGGGCAGCATCCGCGAACTCTGCCCGCGCCCGATTGCCGCCGGATTAACGGATCACGAAGCCTCGGACTCCCGCATCCCCCGGCTCGCCTCCTCGCGCAGATCCTCCCAGATTTCGGCGACCGCGCGGGTGAACGCCTCGGACGCCAGCATCTGCGAGCTGCGCGGACGCGGCAGATCGACGCGCACGATCCGCTTCACCCGCCCGGGGCGATAGCTCATCACCACGATCCGGTCGGACAGTTGCACCGCCTCGGTGATCGAATGGGTGATCAGCAGCGTGGTCTGCTTCAGCGTCTGCTGGATCTGCAACACCTTGTCGCCCAGCAGCAGCCTGGTCTGCTCGTCGAGCGCGCCGAACGGCTCGTCCATCAGCAGGATGCGCGGCTCGGCCGCCAGCGTGCGCGCGATGCACACGCGCTGGCGCATGCCGCCGGACAGCTCGGCGGGAAACCGCCGCTCGAACCCATGCAGCCCGACCAGATCGACGAAATGGGCCGCCCGCGCGGCACGCTCCGCCTTTCCCATGCCCGCGACCTCCAGCGGGAACGCGACATTGTCCAATACGTTTCGCCATGGAAACGTACTCTCCTCCTGGAACACCATGCCCACGGCCGGATGCGGGCCGGTGATCATCTCCCCACCGATGCGCACCTGCCCCGAACTGAGCGCGGCAAGCCCGCCCAGAATGTTGAACACGGTGGATTTGCCGCAGCCCGACGGGCCGATGATCGACACGAACTCGCCCTCGGCGACATCGAAGGAAACATGGTCCACCGCGGCGATGCGGCCATC
>DAHWBL010000399.1 GCA_027323595.1 Acetobacteraceae bacterium
GCCGCCGCGTCCGCGCTCACGCCCGACCCCTCACGCCCGACCCCTCACGCGCGCAGGAGGTCGTTGATGGCGGTCTTGGCGCGGGTGCGCGCGTCCACCCGCTTGACGATGACCGCACAGGCGAGGGCGGGGCCGGGGGAGCCGTCGGGCAGCGGCTTGCCGGGCAGGCTGCCCGGGATCACCACCGAATAGGCGGGGACCCGGCCCAGGAACACCGCACCGGTTTCACGGTCGATGATCTTGGTGGAGGCGCCGAGGAAGACGCCCATGGAGAGCACCGCGCCGCGCTCCACCACCACCCCTTCGGCGACCTCGCTGCGCGCGCCGATGAAGCAGCCATCCTCGATGATCACCGGGGCGGCCTGGAGCGGTTCCAGCACGCCGCCGATGCCCACCCCGCCGGAGATGTGACAGTCGCGGCCGATCTGCGCGCAACTGCCCACCGTCGCCCAGGTGTCGATCATGGTGCCCGCCCCGACATGCGCGCCAACATTCACGAAGCTCGGCATCAGCACCACGCCCGGCGCGATATAGGCCGACCGGCGCACCACCGCGCCGGGCACCGCGCGAAACCCGGCCTGCTGGAAATGCCGCGCGTCCCAGCCGGCGAACTTCATCGTCACCTTGTCGAACACCGGCGCGCCGCCGGGTCCGGCCATCGGCACCGAATCATGCAGCCGGAACGATAGCAGCACCGCCTTTTTCAACCATTCATGCACCACCCACCCGGCCTCGGCGGGGGCGGCGACGCGCAGCCGGCCGGCATCGAGCAGATCGAGCGCGGACTCGACCACCGCGCGATCGGCCCCGGTGGTGGTGGCATCGAGCTGCGCGCGGCGCTCCCACAAAGCGGTGATGGCCTGTTCCAGTGCGGAGATTTCATCGTCATGCATCGGTCAAATCCTGGCAAAGCGCGTCCCGGCGCGGGCGGCGGACCATGCGTTCGCGCCGCCGCCGCTGTCAATCGGCGGGGCCGATGATGGGACAGCCGCCGCGATGGCGACCGTTTTCGCAACAAACTGTCCACCCGCTAACTTTCGTTTGACAATTTATCTCCAAAACTCCCCGCCATGAGTAAAAGCGCGCACGCCCCCCGCACCGCCAGCCAGCAACAGGCGACCGCCGAGCACGCCGTCGCCGCCCTGCTCGAAAGCCGGGCGCGCTGGCGCGACCTCGCCACCCTCGCCGCCGATCTCGCCTTTGAAACCGACGCCGATGGCCGCTTCGCCTTCGTCGCGCCCGACCCGGCGCTGGGTTGGCCCGCCGGCCAGTTGATCGGCGCTCCCGCCGAGGTGCTGCTCGGTGGCGCGCAGGCGCTGGGCTCGCCCGACCCGTTTCATCTGGACGCGCCGATGCGCCGCCAGCGCGTGTGGCTGCGTCGCGCCGATGGCACCATGGCCTGCCTGCTGCTCGGCGCGGTGCCGCTGCTCGATCGGCTCGGCCAGGTCGTCGGCGCGCGCGGCATGGGCATCGACATCACCGAGGCGAGCCAGCAGGAGGATTCGCTCGCCGCCGCCCTGCGCCGGGGTGCCATGGTCGATCACATCCTGGGCCAGATGCGCCATGAGCTGCTCGCCCACCGCATGATGGAGGCAACCCTGGCGGCCATGCTCGGCGCGCTCGGCGCGGAAGGTGCCGCCGTGATCGAGGCGCTGCCTGACGGCGCCATGCGGCTGCTGCACGAGGCCGGCAGCGGCACCGCCGCCGCACTCGCCGCGCCGACAACCCCGCCGCCCTCACCGCTGGCCACCGCCCCGGCCGGCACCCCGCGTGACAGCGCCGCGCCCGACGGCCGCCTGCTGATCGCGGTGGCCACGCCCACCCGCTTTTCGGCCGGCACCTTCCTGCTGATGTGGCGCCCGCCCGGCGGTCGTCCCTGGGACGAGGAGGAGCGCCGGCTGCTGCAATCCGCCGCCGGCATCGCCCGCGTCGCACTGGAACACGAGGAAATCCAGCACGAGATGGCGCGCCAGGCCCGCACCGATCCGCTCACCGGCCTGCTCAACCGCCGCGCCTTCCTGGAGGCGCTGCCCCGCCGCATCGAACGGCTGGACCGCGAGGGCGCGCCGGGCACGCTGGTCTATGTCGATCTGGACCGGCTGAAGCTGCTGAACGACACCGGCGGGCATGAGCTCGGCGACGCCGCGCTGAAGCGGGTCGCGCAGGTGCTGCGCGACAGCACCCGCCCGTCCGACCTCGTCGCCCGGCTGGGTGGCGACGAATTCGCCATGTGGCTCGACGGCGCCGACCGGCTGACCGCCGCCGAGCGCGCCGACGCGCTGGTGCGCACCGCCGCCGGCCGGCTCAGCATCGACACCGCCGACGGGCCGGTGTCGCTCGGCTTCTCGATCGGCTTCGCCGAGCGCCTGCCCGGCAGTTTCGAGGATCAGGACGGTCTGCTGCGCCGCGCCGATCTGGCCATGTACGAGGCCAAGCGCGCCGGCCGCGGCTGCTGGCGCGCCGCGGTGGATGCCGTCGCATGAACCCCGTGCTGTGCGACACCATGAGCGAGCTGACCGCGCGGGTGCGTCTGGCCACCGCCACCGCCACCCCGCCGCGCCTGCTCGAAGCGCTGGCGATGGACCCCGATGTCACCGTGCGCGCCGCCGTGGCGATGAACGCCGCCGCCACCGCCGCCGCCGAGCTGCGCCTGGTCGGCGACCAGGATGAGCGGGTACGCGCGCTGCTCGGCTCCCGCCTCGCCGCGCTCTGCCCCGAGCTCAGCGCCGACGATCTCGACGAGACCCGCGCCCACGTGCTCAGCCTGCTGCGCCGCCTCGCCTCGGATGCCGCCGAGCGGGTGCGCGTCGCCATCGCCGACGTTCTGAAGGACATGCCGCAGGCGCCGCGCGAGCTGATCCTCACCCTCGCCAAGGACCCGGTCACCGCGGTCAGCGACCCGGTGATCCGGCTGTCGCCGGTGCTGACCGAGGACGATCTGATCGCCCTGCTCACCACCCGCCCGGCGGCGGCGACCGCGGTGGCGATGCGCATTGCGCTGCCGTCGCGCGCCAGTGACTGGCTCGCCACCGCCGCCGACGACGACACCGTGGCGGTGCTGCTGGAAAATCGCGGCGCGGCGATCCAGGAGGCCACCCTCGACGACATCGTCGATCGCGCCGAGCCACGCCCGCGCTGGCACGCGCCGCTGGTCAATCGCCCGAGCCTGACCGCCTATGCCGCGCACACCCTGTCGGGTTTCGTCGCCAATGATCTGCTCGCCACGCTGGCCGCGCGCGGCGATCTGGCCGGGCCGCTGATCGCCGAATTGCAGCAGCGTCTGCAAACCCGCCTCGCCCAGCCCGCCGGTCCGGGCGCCACCGCGCGCGGCCAGCCCGCCGCCGCGGGACGCGGCCAGCCCGATGGTCTGGTCTGGCCCGAGGAAGACCCACCGGCCGCCGCCGCCCTGCTGCTCGCGCACCGGCTGTTCGATGCCAAGGGGCTCGACGACGAGGCCCTGCTCAAGGCGCTGCGCCGCGGCCAGGCGCGCTTTGCCACCGCCATGCTTGCGGTCGCCGGCTCGGTGCCGGCGAGCCACGTCGCCCGCGCCATCACCCTGCGCAGCGCCAAGGCGCTGACCAGCCTGGTCTGGAAGGCCGGCCTGTCACCGGCCATGTGCGTGCCGGTGCAGATCGGTCTTGGACACCTCAAGCCCGATGACACGCTTCCCGACGACGAAGGCGGCTTCGCCCTTACCGAGGACGAGATGCGCTGGCAGGTCGCCTTCCTGGGCCGCCCGGCGAGCTGATCAGCCCGGCTGGCGCGCCACGAAATCGATCACCGCCGACATTCCCTTGTGGCGCGCGCCCTCGTTCAGCTCCGCCTCGTACTGCGCCACATGCAGCACCTCCATGCCGGCGAAGCTGCCGCGCAGAAGCTCCTCGGTGTAGAGATTTTCCAGCACGCTCGGCCCGCCGGTGCGAAATTCGAGCTGCCTTGGCGTGTAGCCCTCGATCATCAGCAGCCCGCCGGGCAGCAGCACATGGCGCATGCGCTGAAAAATGCGCGCCCGCGTCGCCGGGTCGCAGAACTGGAAAAAAATCCCCACCACCAGGTCGAAGCGCGGCGCGCCCCAGTCCCACAGATCGATGTCGGCCAGCATGAACTCCACCGACACCTTGTGGTGCGCCGCCAGCGCCCGCGCCTTGGCCTGCGCGTTGGGCGAGAAATCCTGGCTGGTCACCGCCAGCCCCTGCCGCGCCAGCCACACCCCGTTGCGCGCCTCGCCATCGGCGACCGACAGCGCCTTCATGCCCGGACGCAGCAACCCCGCCTGCGACGCGAGAAAGGCGTTCGGTTCGGTACCGAACACATAATCCTCGGCGGCGAAACGCGCCTCCCAGCGGGCATGTTCGTTCTGATCGGCGATCGGGATCGAATCGGTCATGGCGTCCTCATGGTTGCCCGGCTCGGGCGTTACGGCGCGGTCTGGCCCGGCACGGGATCGGCCACCAGGTTCGCCCGCGCCAGCAGCGCGGGCAGCCGTTGCAGATCGCGCCCGGCGATGCAGCACAGATAGCCCCCCGGCGGCGGCCCCTCAACCAGCGATGTCTGCGGCAGCCCGCCCGCATCGAGGGGCAGGCAGGTCAATCCGAGATCGGAATGGATTTTCAGCATCCCGTCGCCGGCCCGCCAGATCGCCAGGTGTCGGCCTTCCTGCTCGGCCAGATCGCGCAGCCGCCAGATCGCCGAGGGGCGGTCCGCGGCCGTGCCCACCGGGTCGCCGAGCCCGAGCAGGATGCCGTCCAGCCGCAGGAACGCGAGCCCCGCGCGCGCCGCCTCGCCCATCACCACCCCATCGGCACGCGCCGGCGGGTTCACCCCGCAACTGGCGTATTTGGCCCGTGCCGCCTCGTCCCAGGCCAGCACCGCGACATGGCCCGGGCGGATCATCCGCCAGATCGCCAGCGCCGCCACCACCACCGCCACCGCGATGATGGCGCGCTGTCCGTTCGGCAGGTCCGGCGACAGGATCGCCTCCCACCAGGTGCCGTCGGTGAGCCCGAACACCGCGCGGTTGAAGCCCAGCAGGGTGCCCGCGGCGATCACCAGCACCAGCAGCGGTACCAGCGAATCCGCGGTCAGCGGCCCGCTGAACAACCGCGCGCGCCGGTAGAAGGCGCCGCGGAACGGCGCGATCAGCAGCGCCGACAGCACCAGGATGATCGGCAGCCACAGCGCGTCGCCATCCACCAGCGCATAGCCCGCGCCGGCCGCCAGCAGTGCGATGGTGCTGCCCCAGGCGAGGCGCACGCGCTGCGACAGCCCCGCCGCCAGCACCAGCAGCCCGGCGCCGATCAATGACGGCACGAACGCGCCCGCGCCCGAGGCGACATCGCCGAAATCCGGATCGATCCAGGAAAAATCAGGCTGCGGCGCGATCGCGGCGAGGCTGAGCAGCAGCACCCCGCACATCACCACCACCCCGGTTGCCGCGCCGATGGCGAAATCGGGTTCGCTGAACGCCGCGCTCGCGCGTGCGAACCGCGCGAGCCGCCGGCTGCGCAGCAGATCGCCGCCGCGCAGCAGCACCTCGTTGCCGGTGAACAGGCTGCCCGCCAGGAACAGCGGGATGATGTAGTAGAACAGCCGGAACACCACGATCGCGCCGATCACCTGCGGGGCGGCGACGAAATCGGCGAGCCCGAGCAGCATCGCGCCGTCGAACACGCCGATGCCGCCGGGCAGGTTGGCCGCCAGCCCGGCGCTGTAGGAGGCCAGATAGATCGCCAGGAAGCGCTGGTAGGTCAGCCCGCTCGCCTCGGGCAGCAGCGCGTAGAAGATCGCCGCCGTCACCGCCACGTCGATCGCCGCCAGCGCCACCTGCGCGACCGCCATCCGCCAGCGCGGCAGCTCGGCGCTGCGCCCGAACAGTTTCACCGTGCCGACCATCCCGGCGAGCGCGACATAGGCGGCCACCAGCACCCACATCGCCGCGCCGACGAGATAGACCGCCCACAGCGGCAGCCGGTCGCCGATGAACGGAATCGCGTCCGGCTCGAACAGCAGGATCGCCCCGCCCAGCACCAGCGCGCCGAGCCCGAAGGTGAGCGAGCAGAACGCCACCACCTTGGCGATCTGCACCGGCGCCAGCCCCCAGACCGCATACAGCCGATAGCGCACCGCCGCCCCCGACACCGCCGGAAAGCCCAGATTATGCGACAGCGTGTAGGCGCAGAACGAGGCGAAGGCGACCCGGCGATAGCTCACCTTATGGCCGGCATAGATCGTGCCGAGCCGGTCATAGAGCGTCAAAATGCCATATGCCAGCAGGTTGAAAATGAAGGCGATCACCAGCGCGCGGGTCGGGATGCCCTCCACCGCCTGCTTGATGTCGGCGAATTTCAGGGTGCGGAATTCGTGCTGCACCACATAGACCGCGCCGCACAGCAGCCCCACGCCCAGCAGCGCCGGCAGGTTGCGCAGCAGCCGCATCAGCACACCGGTGCGCGGTGGCGCCCGCTCCATCTTCTCAGCCGCCATCACCGCCCCTGGTCAGCGCGTCGCGGATCAGCCGCGCGGTCTCGGCCACGCCATACAGCGCGATGAAGCCGCCGAAGCGCGGCCCCTCGGTCTGGCCGAACAGGATTTCATACAGACAGCCGAACCAGGCGCGCAGTTCGGTAAAGCCGTGGCGCTTGCCGACCTCGAACACCAGATTCTGCAACGCCTCCGCCCCGGCATCGGTGTCCATCGCGTCGAGTTCGCCGGCCAGATCGGCCAGCGCCGCGCGCTCCTGGTCGTCTGGCGCGCGCACCCGTCGCGTCGGCAGCACCCGCTCGCGCCAATAGGCGATGGCGTGGCGCACCAGCCCGTCGAGGAACGGGTTCGCCGCCGGGCTCGCCTCGGGCGCGTAGCGGCGGATGAAGCCCCACAGCAGGTCGGGATTGTCCGACCCCACC
>DAHWBL010000263.1 GCA_027323595.1 Acetobacteraceae bacterium
CGATGGGGGTTTTCCTCGGCGCCAGCACCAAGATCATCGATCGGTCCAGCGGCGAGATTTTCGTCGGCCGGGTGCCGGCCTATTCGGTGGTGGTGCCCGGCGCGCTGCCCGGCCGGGCGTTGCCCGATGGATCGGCCGGCCCGTCGCTGGCCTGCGCGGTGATCGTGCAGCGGGTGGATGAGCGCACCCGGGCGAAAACCTCGATCAACGAATTGCTGCGCGATTGAGCGGGCTCGCCGACCCGGTCGGGCTGGCGCGCGCGCTGATCGGGCGCGCCTCGGTCACCCCCGAGGATGACGGCGTGCAGGCGCTGCTGGGCGGCTGGCTGGAGCGGCTCGGCTTCGCGGTCACCCATCTGCGGTTCGGCCGGACGCCCATCCTGTTCGCCTCGATCGGCGCGGGGCATCCGCATTTCTGCTTCGCCGGCCATACCGACGTGGTGCCGCCGGGCGATGCCGCCTGGTCGGTGCCGCCGTTCGCCGCCGAGCTGCGCGAGGGCATGCTGATCGGGCGCGGGGCGGCGGACATGAAGGGCGGCATCGCCGCCTTCGTCGCCGCGGTGGCGCGGCATCTGGACGGCGGCGGCCCGGCGCGCGGACGGATCAGCCTGCTGATCACCGGCGACGAGGAGGGCGCGGCCACCGACGGCACCGTGCGGGTGCTGCCCTGGATGGCCGAGCATGACGCGATCCCCGATTTCTGTCTGGTCGGCGAGCCGACCAACCCGACCAGCCTTGGCGAGATCGTCAAGATCGGCCGGCGCGGCAGCCTCAACGCGCGCATCGCCGTGCACGGCATCCAGGGCCACGCCGCCTATCCGCAGCGCGCCGACAACCCGGTGCACCGATTGCTGGCGGCGCTGTCGGACATGCTGGCGGCACCGCTCGATGCCGGCACCGAGTGGTTCGAGCCATCGAACCTTCAGGTCACCAGCATCGATGTCGGCAATCCGGCCAGCAACGTGATCCCGGCCAGCGCGCGCGCGCGGCTGAACGTGCGGTTCAATGATCGCCACACCGGGGCGGCGCTGTCGGACTGGCTGCGCGAGATCCTGGCGCGGCACGCCCAGCACTTCGATCTGGAGGTGGAGATCAGCGGCGAGGCGTTCCTGACCGCGCCGGGCGAGGCGGTGCGGATGCTGGTCGCGGCGATCGAGGAACAGACCGGGCGGCGGCCGGCACTCGATACCGGCGGCGGCACCTCGGACGCGCGCTTCATCGCGCGCCATTGCCCGGTGGCGGAGTTCGGGCTGGTCGGCGACTCGATGCACAAGGCCGACGAGCAGGTGGCGGTGGCCGATCTGCTGGCGCTGACCGGCATTTATGAGGCGATCCTGGCGGCGTTCCTGCGGTGAGCGCGCGCGTGGGCGGGGTCGCCGCGATCGTGGTCGGGGTGGCGCGGCTGGCGCGTGGGCGCGCCGACGGGCTGAGCTGTTTCGGCGACAGCAGCGCGCATTTCACCGCCAGCCTCGCGCCGTTCATCGCGTTGCCGCTGGTGGGCACCGCGCTGCTGCTGATCCAGGGCGAGGGGCTGCCGGCGCTGGTCGATCTGTTCGCCACCTGGGCGGCGTTGCTGGCGCCGCCGGTGGTGTCGTGGGAGCTGGCGCGGCGGTGGCGGCGCGAGGCGCGCTGGCTGCGCTATGCCACCGCGTTCAACTGGTGCCTGTGGGCGATGCCGCTGGCGGCGGTCGCGACGTCGCTGCTGCTGGGGGTTCTGGTGCAGTTCGGTGTGCCGCAGCAGCTGGGCGCGATGGTGCTGACGGCGCTGCTGCTGGGCTACGGGCTGTGGCTGCATTGGTTCATCGCCCGCGTCGGGCTCGATGTGTCGGGCGGGCGGGCGGCGGTGCTGGTGGTGCTGACCAATCTGGCGACCAGCGCGCTGGCGCTCGGGCCGCTGGCGTTCGCGCCGGGGTGACGCCGGCCCGCTTTTTCATGCGGCAGGTTAAATAGTCTGACATCCGGCGTCCTGGCACTTCCGGTGCGGCGGCGATTGGATCAGGATGGCGCGCCCGCACCGATCGGTGCGCCCGCCAGACGTGCCGGCATGGCACGCAGGAAATTCGGAGGAAACCCATGAGCAGATCAATCGGTTGGTTGGGGGTGATCGCCCTGCTCGGCCTGCTCGGCGGCTGCGCCGGCATGGAAGCCGGCGGCTTCTCGCCGTTGCAATTCGGCATCGGCGGCGACCCCTATGGCGGCTTTCCCGGCGGCGGCTTCGGCGATGATTTCGGCCGCGGCCCGGGAATGTACGGGCAGGATTTCGGCGGCTTCGGCGGCTTCGGCTATGGCGGCTTCGGCGGCGGTGACGACGACGACGACTGATGCCATCGCCGGCTGATCGCACCCGTTCACCCAGGTCCGCACACCCAGGAGATAGACCCATGCACACCACTCAGTTGCTCCGCGGCGCCCTTGTCGCCGCCATGCTGGCCGCGCCGGTGGCCGTCAGCGCCCAGCCGGCGCCCGGCACGACGATGCCGGGGACGATGACGACTGGTACGATGACGCCAGGGATGATGACGCCAGGTGCGAACGCCCCGGCGACGGCGGCGACCTACTCCGCCCGGCTCGAACGTCGCATCGAGCGGCTGCACACCGCGCTCGGCATCACCCCGGCCCAGGCCGGGCTGTGGCGCGGCTTCGCCGATGCCATGCGCGCCAACGGCCATGACATGGACGCGCTGGTGATCCGCCGCCGCGACAGTCTGCCGACGATGAGCGCGCTCGAGAACATCGACTCGTTGAACGACATCGCCGCCGCGCACAGCCGCAACATGCAGCGCCTCAAGACCGCGTTCGCGCCGCTGTACGCGGCCATGTTGCCGACCCAGAAGGCCAACGCCGACAAGGTCATGCGCGCCCGTTCGCTGCGCTCGCTGGGTGGCGCGCACGACCACTGAGCCTGCCGTCGGCCAGCATGCGTGATCTGGTCCTGATCCACGGCGCCTGGCAGGGAGGCTGGGTGTGGGATGATCTGCTGCCGCTGCTGGCCGCCCGCGGCATCCGCGGCCGCGCGCTCGACCTGCCCGGCAATGGCCGCGACGGCGCCCCGCCCGCGGCGGCGAGCCTTGCGCGCTATACCGACCACACGGTGCGCGCACTGGCCGAACTTGGCGGCCCGGCATGGGTTCTTGGCCACAGCGGCGGGGCGGTCACGGCCCAGCAGGTGGCCGAAACGGTGCCGTGGCTGGTGCGCGGAGTGATCTGTCTGGCCGGCATCATGCTGCCATCGGGGGTGCGCTACACCGACATCGTGCGCGCGCTCGGCCCGGCGCATCCGCCCGACGCGGGCATCGTGCCACATCTGCGCTGGTCGGCCGATCGGCGCGTGAGCTCAGTGCCGGCGGCGGCAGGGGCGGAGATTTTTCTCAATGACGTGCCGCGCGACCGCGCGCTCGCCGCCGCCGCGCGGCTGACCGCGCAGGCCGAATCGGGCCGCGACATCGTTCCGGTGCTGAGCCCGGCGCGCTGGGGCAGTCTGCGCCGGGTCTATATCAGCGCGACCCAGGACCGCTCGATCCTGCCGGTGGCGCAAACGCTGATGCAGGACCTTGCCGGCGACATCGAGCGGCACCGGATCGATGCCGGCCATGCGCCGCAGGTCTCACGGCCAGCGGAACTCGCGGCACTGCTGGACGCGCTGCTTCATACCATGTCTCGCTGAGCGCGACCCATGGCATGAGGCCTTTGGTCTCGCGCGCGCCGCCCAGCCAACCCGCGCGCATACCAAATCCCCCGCGCTGCGAAAGGTCCGCAGCCCGGGGGAATTTGGTATCAGCCCGCCAGGCACTCGCAATATTTGGCGAGCTTCTCAAAATCGAAATGTGACGGCGATACGCCACTGACGCCAATCCACTCGCCGGGCGAATGGGTCACATATGCCTCGTCCATGTAG
>DAHWBL010000441.1 GCA_027323595.1 Acetobacteraceae bacterium
ATGATCCCGACGCTCGCCGGCACCAAGGTGCTCGCCAGCGTCTATCGCTTCGCCGCCATCCATGCCCGCGTGATCGGCGTGTTCACCCACACCGTGCCGGTCGACGCCTATCGCGGCGCGGGCAGGCCGGAGAGCAACTACGTGGTCGAGCGGGTGATCGACCTCGCGGCGCGCGAGCTTGGCCGCGATCGCGCCGAGCTGCGGCGGATCAACATGGTGGCCCCCGAGGAGATGCCCTATCGCACGCCGATGGGCCAGGATTACGACAGCGGCGATTTCGCCCATGTTCTCGATGTGGCCTTGCAAAAAATCGACTGGGCCGGCTTTCCCGCGCGCCGGCAGGCATCCCGCGCGCGCGGCATGCGCCGTGGCATCGGCATCGCCTATTATCTCGAAGCCACCGCCGGCGCGGGCACCGAGCGCGCCGAGATCCGCTTCGCCGAGGATGGCGGGGTGGATGTGTTCGTCGGCACCCAATCCACCGGCCAGGGCCACGAGACCGCCTATGTTATGCTCATCGCCGACCGGCTCGGCGTGCCCGGCGAACTGGTGCGCATCCACCAGGGCGACACCGACACCATTCCGGTCGGCGGCGGCACCGGCGGCGCGCGCAGCCTGGTCAGCGAGGGCACCGCGATCGTCGCCACCACAAACAGCGTGATCGCGCGCGGCATCGAGGCCGCCGCCGACGCGCTGGAGGCATCGGCCGCCGACATCCGTTTCGAGGCCGGCAGCTTTCGCATCGCCGGTACCGACCGCGCCATCGGCCTGCTCGACCTGGCCGCCCGCCAGCGCGCGCGCGCGCGGGTCGATGCGTCGGTGCCGCTGCTCGACGTCGCCGAGGTGGCCGAGATCGCCGCCGGCACCTACCCCAATGGCTGCCACATCGCCGAGCTGGAGGTCGATCCGGCCACTGGCGCCACCAGCCTGCTGCGCTATCTGGTCGCCGACGACATGGGCACGGTGATCAACCCGCTGATCGTCACCGGACAGATCCAGGGCGGGGTGGCACAGGGCATGAGCCAGGCGATGCTCGAACGCACCGAATACGATGCGCAGTCCGGGCAGTTGGTCACCGCGAGCTTCATGGACTATGCGCTGGTCCGCGCCGACGAGCTGCCCGACATCGAGGTGGAGCTGGTGCAGGTGCCCTGCACCACCAACCCGCTCGGGGTGAAGGGCGCGGGCGAGGCCGGCGCGGTGGGCAGCCCGCCGGCGATGATCAACGCCCTGCTCGACGCGCTGGCCGAGGACGGCGTGCGCGCCATCGACATGCCGGCCACCCCCGAGCGCATCTGGCGGGCGATCGCCGCGGCCTGAACCGCCCAGCTTGAACCGCCCAGCCTGGCCCGCCCCGCCTCTCCCACGCGGTCAGCCCGGCGTCGGCTCGGCGGCGATGGCGGCGACGATGGCAGGGTCCACCTCGCCGACGCTGCCCGGCGACCAGCGCGGCGCGCGGTCCTTGTCCACCACCATCGCGCGCACGCCCTCGATGAAATCGGCGTGACGGGTGACGATGCGGGTGGCGGCGAGTTCGGCGGCAAGGCACTGCGCCAGCGTCCGCCCCTCGCCCGCGCGCAGCAGCGCCAGCGACCAGACCAGCGAGGATGGCGAGGCGGCGGCCAGGGCGGCCCGCGCGGCGACGGCGAAATCCGAATCGCGTGCCGCCAGCGCGGCGACCATCTCGCCGATCGATCCCAGGCCGAACACCGCGTCGATCTCGCCGCGGTGCTCGGTGATGGAAGATGGCGGCGGGCTCACCGCGCGCGGCCCAAGCGCTGCCATGCCGTCGTGGCCGAGCGCCTCGGCGAGGTCGGCGAAACCGGCGCGCGGCACGAAATGGGTGGCTAGCCCGGCATGCACCGCGCCCGGACCATCGAGCCGCGCGCCGGTGAGCGCGAGCCAGGTGCCGATCCGCCCGGGCAGGCGCGGCAGCACATGGCTGGTGCCGACATCGGGGAACAGCGCGATGGCGGTCTCGGGCATCGCCAGCATCGCATGCTCGCTGACCACCCGCGCGGTGCCGTGCACCGACACTCCGATGCCGCCGCCCATGCAGATGCCGTCGATCAGCGAGACGATCGGCTTGGGATATTCGGCGATGGTGCGGTTGAGCCGGTATTCGGTGGCGAAGAACAGCTCGACCAGGTCATGCCGCCCGGCCAGGCTGTTGGCACGCACCGCGCGCACATCCCCGCCGGCACAAAACGCCCGCCCGCCGGCCCCCGCGATCACCACCAGATGCACGCCGGGGTCCGCCCGCCATTGCTCCAGCGCCCGCGCGCAGGCGCCGATCATGTCCAGATCGAGCGCGTTGAGCGCCGCCGGACGGTTGAGCGTGATCCATCCGGCCCGACCGGCGCGGTGGGCGATCACGGTCGGCTCGGTCATGCTGGTTCTCCATCCGGTGGATCACGATACAAGAACGCCGCGCCGCGCGAGACAAGAACGCCGCGCCGCGGGGGGCAATCCGGGGCGATTTCGCGGCGGACACGACGCGCCCGATTGTGCCGCGCCGGCGCATCGGGCAGGTTCAGCCGATGAGTCGTCTGGCGCGCCCTGCTGTTCTGTTTGGTCCTGTGCTGTCCTGCGCCCTGTCGCTGGCCATGGCGCTGCCGCCGGCCGCGCCGGCGGCAGCGCGCGATCTGGTGGTGGTCAGCGCCGGTGGCGCGCTCGGCGCGGCCGAGGCGAGCAGCCTGATCGAGCCCTTCGTCGCCGCCGGCACCGCGGTTGCCGCGCGCGCCTGGCAGCCCTCGCCCTTGGCGCTGGAGGCGGAATTCTCCGGCGAGAAGCCGCTGCCCGACCTGATCCAGATGCGCGGCGACCTGCTGCGCCAGGCCTGTGCCGCCGGCCGGCTGGCGCGGCTGGACTGGGACCATCTGGGGCGCGACAAATTCGCCCCCGCCGCGATCCAGGATTGCGGCATGGGCACCGTGCTGACCGCCACCGCGCTGGCCTGGAACCGCGCCAAATACAGCGGCACCCCCGGCTGGGCCGAGTTCTGGGACATCGCGCGGGTGCCCGGCAAGCGCGCCCTGCCGCGCGGCCCGCGCCTGACGCTGGAGATCGCGCTGCTCGCCGATGGCGTGGCGGCGGCCGACATCTACAAGACCCTGCGCACCGACGACGGGGTGGACCGCGCCTTTCGCAAGCTCGACCAGTTGCGCCCGTTCGTCGCCTGGTGGCGCACCGGCGCGGATGCCGCGCGCATGCTGGTCTCCGGCGAGGCGCTGCTGGCCGCGGTGCCGACCGCCGACATCGCCGCCCCG
>DAHWBL010000449.1 GCA_027323595.1 Acetobacteraceae bacterium
CGCTCCGCCCGCCGGGCCAGCGCGAGCAGCCGGTCGGCCAGCAGCAGCGGGCTCAGACATTGCGGACGCCGCCGAGACGGCACGGATGGCACGCGAGCTTGACGACGCATCGGGATATTTCCCTTTTCAGCTGGATGACCGCGACCGGTTTGGCGCGCGCCCATTCCACCGCGCCAATGCTGCGGATCGGTTAACGCTGGCGATGGAAAAGTGCTGCCACCCGCAGTGAGGATGCCAACGCCCGATCCGCTGCCCGCGCCGCGTCGATGCCCGCCACCAATGCCGACAGGCTCTGCCCGGTGGCGGCGGCCATCGCCTCCAGCTCGGCCCAGAACTCCGGCTCCAGCGCCACCGAGGTGCGGTGCCCGGCCAGGGTGAAGCTGCGCTTGATCAACATGCGGCCAGCCGGGCTGCCGCCCAGGCAGCGGCCTCGGCCACCACCGGATCAGCGTCGCCGCACAGTGCCTCGATCGCGGGCAGCAACGCCACGTCGGCGGAATTGCCCGCCGCGATCAGAACATTGCGCCGCATCCTGGCGTGGCCGATGCGCTTGATCGGCCCACCGGCGAACAGCGCGCGAAAGCCGGCCTCGTCGAGCGCCAGCAGTGCCGCGAGATCAGGCGAGATCAGCTCGGCGCGGGCGGCGAACTTCGCCTCGCGCCCGGCGGCGGCGAAGCGGTTCCACGGACACACCGCCAGACAATCGTCGCAGCCATAGATCCGGTTGCCGATGGCGCCACGAAACTCCACCGGGATCGGCCCGTCATGCTCGATGGTGAGATAGGAGATGCAGCGCCGCGCATCGAGCCGGTACGGCGCGGGGAACGCATCGGTCGGGCAGGCATCGAGGCAATTTCTGCAACTGCCGCACCGGTCCACATGCGCGGCGTCGGGCGGCAGCGCGAGGCTGGTATAGATTTCCCCCAGGAACAGCCAGGAGCCATGCACGCGCGACACCAGGTTGGTGTGCTTGCCCTGCCAGCCGAGCCCGGCCTGCTGCGCCAGCGGCTTTTCCATCACCGGCGCGGTGTCGACGAACACCTTCACCTCGGCGGCGAAGCGCGCGGCGATGAACTGCGCGAGGTGCTTCAGTTTTCCCTTGACCACATCATGATAGTCCCGTCCGCGCGCATAGACCGAGATGTTGCCGCGCGACCGCGCATGCAGGCCGGCCAGCGCATCGCCCGCCGGCGCGTAGGAAATGCCGAGCGCGATCACGCTGCGCGCGCCGGCCCACAGCGCGCGCGGGTCGGCGCGCTGCCCGGCGCGCGCGCCCAGCCAGCCCATGGTGCCGTGATGGCCGGCATCGAGAAATTCGCTGAGCCCCTCACCCACCCGCGCATACAGGCTCGCCGCGCAGACCCCGAACCGGTCGAACCCCAGCGCACCCGCGCGAGCTTCGATCAGCGCGCGCTCATCCATTGCCGCGCGCGCCCTGCCAGCGCGCCAGCGCCACCACCGACCACACCGCCTCCACCAGCCCGAACGGCCAGGCCCCCTGCGCGAAGCCATAGGCGGACCCCAGCGCGCAGGCGCCGGCGAAACTCAGGATGAACAGATGGTGGCGCCGCTCCAGCGCGTAGCAAACCAGCATGGCGCTGACAGCGAACAAGCCGAACAGGCTGAGCGCGTCCACCGCGCCGGTCAGCGCCCGCGATAGGGCGGCACGCCCTGGTCGGGCAGCCACAGCCCCTCGGGCGGCGCGCCGGATTGCCAGAACACGTCGATCGGAATGCCGCCGCGCGGATACCAGTAGCCGCCGATGCGCAGCCACACCGGCGCCAGCTCCGCCACCAGGCGCTGCGCGATGCCGGCGGTGCAGGCCTCGTGGAAGGCGCCATGGTTGCGGAAAGAGCCCAGATACAGCTTGAGGGATTTGCTTTCCACCAGCCACGGACCCGGCACGTAGTCGATCACCAGCGTGGCGAAATCCGGCTGCCCGGTGATCGGGCAGAGCGAGGTGAATTCCGGACAGGTGAAGCGCACGACATAGGGGTGCGCCGGCGACGGGTTGGCCACCCGCTCCAGCACCGCCGCCGCGGGGCTTTGCGGCAGCGCGCTCGCCTGACCGAGCTGGGTGAGATGTTCGTAGGAAATATCGGTCATTTTGCTAGATCACATGCGCCGGCGCGAGCGCGCAGGGGTGGTCCGCATCGCCATGCTCGATCTGGAAGGTGGCATGGCCGATCGAGAATTTTCGCGCCAGCCCGGCGCGCGCGCTGGCGAGCAGCGCATCGTCCGGCCCGGCGCCAGGGCGCACCAGATGCACGGTGAGCGCGGTCTGCGAGGTGGACAGCGCCCAGATATGCAGGTCATGCACCTCCGACACGCCGGGCAGCGCGGCGAGCCAGGCCGCGACGGCCTGTTCGTCCACCCGCGGCGGCACCGCGTCGAGCGCCAGACCCATCGATTCGCGCAGCAGATTCCAGCTGCTGACCATGATCACCCCGGCCAGCAGCAGGCTCAGCGCCGGATCGACCCACAGCCAGCCGGTGGCGCCGATCACCAGCGCGCCCACCACCACGGCGAGCGACAGCACGGTGTCGGCGGCCATGTGCACGAACACCCCGCGCAAATTGAGATCGCCCTGCCGGCCACGCGCGAACAGAAACGTGGTGATGCCGTTCACCACGATGCCGGCGGCTGCCGCCCACAGCATCACCTGGCCGACCACCGGCTGCGGCGACACCAGACGATGCACCGCCTCGATCACGATCGCACCAACGCCGATCAGCAGGATCGAGGCATTGACCATCGCGGCGAGGATGGTCGAGCGACCCCAGCCATAGGTGCGGCGCGCGCTCGGCGGCAGGCTGGCCAGATGACCGGCCCACCAGGCCAGCAGCAGCCCCAGCACGTCGCCCGCGTTGTGTCCCGCATCGGCCAGCAGCGCGAGCGAACCGCCCAGCACCCCGGCGACGATCTGCCCGACCACCAGCGCGACGTTGAGCGCGGCCCCGATGGCGAACGCGCCGGCGCGCAACTCGGCCGGATCATGGTGATGGCCGTGGGAATGCCCATGGTCGTGATGATCATGATGATCGTGATGATCGTCATGCGCATGGTCGTGATGCTCGGCAGCCGCCATCAGCTCGGCTCCGTGGGTGTTCGGCCCGCTCCCCACCCGGCGCGGACCTGCGCACTATAGTCCGCCAGCGCGCCGCGCGCGATGGCGTCGCGCGCGCCACGCATCAATGACTGGTAATAGGTGAGGTTATGCCAGGTCAGCAGCATCGGCCCCAGCATTTCCTCGCAGCGGAACAGATGATGCAGATAGGCCACGGCGTGGCGCGAACAGGCCGGACAGGCGCAGCCCGGATCGAGCGGGCCGGCGTCGTCAGCAAAGCGCGCATTGCGCAGATTGAACACC
>DAHWBL010000450.1 GCA_027323595.1 Acetobacteraceae bacterium
TCAGGTCTTGATCTTTACCGAGGATGCCGAGCAGACCGCGGCCGTCTATGACCGCGATCTGCTGCTTGCCGGCGACCGCGTGGTGGGCCCCGCGCTGATCCGTGAGGCGAATTCGACCACCATGGTCGAACCGGGCTGGGAGGCATCGATCGCCGCCACCGGCCATCTGATCCTGCGCCGCACGGTGGCGCGCGCCGCAGCCCGGCTCGCCGACCCGAGCCGGGTGGACCCGGTTCTTCTTGAGCTGTTCAACAGTCTTTTCATGTCGATCGCCGAGCAGACCGGTGCGACGCTGCAGAACACCTCGATGAGCGTGAACATCAAGGAGCGGCTGGATTTCTCCTGCGCGATCTTTGACGCCACCGGCGCGCTGGTGGCCAACGCGCCGCATGTGCCGGTGCATCTGGGCGCGATGGGCGAGAGCGTGCGCACCGTGCTGCGGCTGCGCGGCGACACGCTCAGGCCCGGCGACGTGGTGGCGCTGAACAACCCGTTCAACGGCGGCACGCACCTGCCCGACATCACCGTGATCACCCCGGTTTTCGATGACACGGGCGCGCGCATCCGCTTTTTCGTCGGCTCGCGCGGGCACCATGCCGACCTCGGCGGGATCACGCCGGGCTCGATCCCGCCTGATTCCACCACGCTCGAACAAGAGGGCGTGGTGATCGACAATTTTCTGCTGGTCGATGGCGGGGTGTTCCAGGAGGCGGGGTTCCGCGCGCTGTTGGCCGGCGCGCGCTATCCGGCGCGCAGCCCGGATGTGAATGTCGCCGACATCAAGGCGCAGGTCGCGGCCAACACCACCGGCGTCGCCGAACTGCACAAGGTGGTGGCGCAATTCGGCTGGCCCGCGGTCAGCGCCTATATGGGCCATGTGATGGACAATGCCGAGGAAAGCGTGCGCCGGGTGATCGCCCGGCTTGGCGACGGTGCTTTCGAATACAGGATGGATGACGGCTCGCTGATCCGCGTGCGCGTGTCGGTGGACCAGGCGGGACGCAGCGCGGTGGTGGATTTCACCGGCACATCGGCGCAGCGACGCGATAATTTCAACGCCCCGCCGGCGGTGGTGCGCGCGGCCACGCTGTATGTGTTCCGCTGCCTCGTCGGTGCCGACATCCCGCTCAACGACGGCTGCCTCAAGCCGCTGAAGATCATTATCCCGCCTCGAACCTTCGTGTCGCCCGAACCAGGTGCCGCGGTGGTCGCGGGCAATACCGAGGTGAGCCAGGCGATCACCAACGCGCTGTTCGGCGCGCTCGGCGCGCTCGCCGCCTCGCAGGGGACGATGAACAATTTCCTGTTCGGTGACGACACCTATCAATATTACGAAACCATCTGCGGCGGCACCGGCGCGGGGCCGGGGTTCGATGGCACGTCCGCGGTGCACAGCCACATGACCAACACCCGCATGACCGACCCCGAAATTCTGGAATTGCGTTATCCGGTCAGGCTCGAAGAATTCGCGATCCGGCGCGGCTCGGGCGGCACCGGGCATTACCATGGCGGCGACGGCGCCATCCGGCGCATCCGGTTTTTGCGCGCGATGACCGCGGTGCTGGTGTCGTCGCGTCGCGAGGTGGCCCCGTTCGGCCTTGCCGGCGGCGGTGACGGCGCGGTCGGCCGGCAATGGGTGGAACGCGCCGACGGACGTGTCGAAAAGCTGGGCGGGGTGGCGCGCGCGCAGATGGAAATCGGCGACATGTTCGTCATCGAGACCCCCGGCGGCGGAGGCTATGGCACGCCATAGGGCGGCGCACTTCCCTTCGGCGCCAGCCGGGGCCAGTATGGCGCGCGACCAGGGGAGGCGCGGATGAACGACGCACAGGACCTGCCGGCGGCTGGCCACAACCGCCCGCCCGGAGCAGCCGCACCGGTGGTGCCGCGCGCGCGCGGGGGCAGCGGCGTGGAAGGCCTGTCGCCGATGGAACTCGCCTTTCCCACCATCGAAGATCTGCGACAGCGCGCGCAGCGGCGCACACCGAAATTCGCCTATGATTTCGTCAGTTGCGGCTGTGGGGAAAACCTCGCCACCGCGCGCAACCGCGCCGCCTTCGACGCGGTGGAGATTTTGCCCCGCTACGGACTCGGCAATCTGGCAATAGATACGAGTGTGGAATTGTTTGGCCGCCGCTATGCGGCCCCGATCGGCATGGCGCCGATGGGCATGGGCGGGCTGCTGTGGCCACACATGGAGCTGCACCTGGCCGCTGCCGCGCAGGCGGCCAATATTCCATATGTGCTGGCCACGCCTGCATCCGCCTCCATCGAGGCGATCGGGCGGATCGCCCCGGACGTGTTCTGGTTCCAAAGCTACGGCCAGCCCAGGGATGATTACCGGATCACCTTCGATCTGCTGCGCCGCGCGGCCGACGCGGGCGCGCGCGCGCTGCTGGTGACCATCGACACGCCGGTACGCGCCAAGCGCCCGCAGGATGCGCGCAACCGGCTGGCCGTGCCGTTTCGTCCGCGGCTTGGCACCATGCTCGACATTGCCCGCCACCCCGCCTGGGCGCTGGCCACCCTGCGCGCCGGCACGCCGCGCTGTGAGAATTTCCTGGCCTATATGCAGGGAACTCCCAGTGCCACCGACGTCGCGAACTTCGTCGCCGGGCAGACCAGGGGCGGCTATGAATGGAACACCATCGCCCGGTTGCGCGACGCCTGGCCGAACGCGCTGGTGATCAAGGGCGTGCTGCACCCAAATGACGCCGAACAGGCCCGCGCGATCGGCGCGGACGGGATCGTGGTGTCCAACCATGGCGGGCGCACCTTCGACGGCGCACCCGCCGCGATCGACATGCTGCCGGCGGTGAAATCGCGAGCCGGCGGCATGACCATCCTGCTCGACAGCGGTCCACGCTCGGGCCTGGACATCGCGCGCGCCATCGCGGTGGGCGCGCATTCCACCATCACCGGGCGGCCGTTCCAGTATGGCGTGGCCGCGGCCGGGGCGGCGGGCGCGCGCCATGCGGTGCATATCTTCATCGACGAGTTGCGCCAGATGATGGGACAGATCGGCGTGCGCACGTTGTCCGAACTCGCGCAGGTGGAATTCCGCCAACCGCGCGCCGCCGCTTATGCCAATCTGGGTCAATAAGAAACAAAAACAGGGAGGATTTCGATGCCAGCGATGATGCCAGGCGACGCGGCGCGGATCGTCGCGCGGATCGAACGGCTGCCGAACTCACCATGGCACCTGCGCATGCGCGCGGTGGTCGGCGTCACCTATTTTTTCGACGGCTTCGATGCGCTGACCATCGCCTTCGTGCTGCCCGCGCTGATCCCGCTGTGGCATCTGGGCCCGGTGCAGATCGGCACGCTGATCGCCACCGGCTATGCCGGACAGGCATTGGGTTCGGTGTTTTTCGGCTGGCTCGCCGAGCGGATCGGGCGGGTGCCATGTGCGCTCGCATCCTGCGCGATCTTTTCGGTGTTCTCGCTCGCCTGCGCCTTCTCGCCCGGCCTTGATTGGCTGATTGCCTTGCGCTTCCTGCAAGGTCTCGGGCTGGGTGGCGAGATGCCGGTGATGCAGAGCTATCTCAACGAGTTTTCGCGCACCCACCGGCGCGGGCGGTTCGCGCTGTTGACGCAGTTGCCGTTCGCCTTCGGCATCGCCGTGACAAGCCTCGTCGCCGCCTTCGTGGTGCCGGCGTTCGGCTGGCAATGGATGTTCGTGATCGGCGCCCTGCCCGGCTTCATCACCTTGTTCATGCGCCGCGTGCTGCCCGAAAGCCCGCGCTGGCTGGTGAGCGCGGGCCGCGCCGACGACGCCGCGCGGGTGATGGACCGGATCGAGGCATCGATCACCGCGAGCGGCATCGCGCTGCCGCCGCTCGGCGCGGTGGTGCGCGAGGCCGAACCCGCGCGCGGCGGCTTCGCTGATCTGTTCCGCGGTGTCTACAAACGCCGCACGCTGACCATCTGGGCTTTGTGGATCTGCACCTATCTGGTTTCCTACGGCCTGTCCGCCTGGATGCCGTCGCTGTATCGCACCGTCTACAAGCTGCCGGTGGATGTGGCGCTGCGCTATGGCGTCTACACCTCGGTCGCGCTGTTCCTCGGCGGCTGCCTGCTTACCGCGACGATCGACCTGGTCGGGCGGCGGGTCTGGATCGGCGCGGCGCTGCTGATCAGCGGGCTGGTGCTGGTCGGGCTGTATCAGGCGCCGGTGATGCAGCCATGGAATGTGATGATGATCAGCCTGGTGCCGTTCTTCGGGATCGGTGCGATTTCGCTGGTGCTCGGCTCCTACACGGCGGAAAATTATCCCACCAGTTTGCGCGCGCTGGGCACCGGTGTCGGCAATGCGTGGCTGCGCGCAACCTCGGTCGGCGGGCCGTATCTGGTCGGCTGGATGATCACCACGCAGGGGCTGGGCGGCGTGTTCGTGATGTTCGGCGCGGTGGCGGCACTGGGCGGAGCGGTCGCACTTTTGTTCGCAACCGAAACCAACGAGCGCCTGTTGGAGGAGGTCTCCCCGGTTGTCGGATAGGCATGCTCCGCTTGCGCTGATCACTGATTACGCCTGGCCTGATCTGGATATCGAGCGCGCGATCCTGGCGGAAGCCGGGGTCGGGCTCGCGGCCGGCCCGGGGCCGCTGATCGGCGCCGATGCGGTCACCGAACTGGTGCGCCGGCATCACCCGAACGCGATCATGACCAACTGGGCGGTGGTCGACGCGGCCGCCATCGCCGCCGCGCCGGATCTGCGCGTGGTGACCAGGCTTGGCGTGGGGCTCGACAACATCGATGTCGCGGCCGTCGCCGCGCGTGGCGGCATGGTGAC
>DAHWBL010000268.1 GCA_027323595.1 Acetobacteraceae bacterium
CAACATTCGGCGGCGCACATTCCCGTTTTGATCGCGCAATCGGTTGCTCATCCCGAGGCGATGGTGCTCGGCGTGCCCGAGTTCGATGACAGCGCACCGCCCATCCGCGTTGTCGGCCATCATATCGCCAATTTCTGCACCAGGCTCATCTGTCTGGGCGGAGGGATCGACGACTCTCTGTTTGGATTCAGGATATATCCCGCCGCGGCCCTGCGCGACGCCTTTACCGCGACAGTCTGGATGCGGCGGTTTGATTTCGATTCCGAAGCGGTGATCCGCCTGTTCTGGCAGGGCGTGCCGCCGATCAATGTTCGGACACCGGTGCGCTATTTTCCGCGCGACGCCGGCGGGGTCTCGCATTTCAACTATCTGCGCGACAATCTGCTGCTCGGTTTCATGTATCTGCGCCTCGCCCGCCTGTGCCTGCGGCCGCTCGCGCGATGGGTCAGCCCATTCCACCGTTGATCGAAACGATCTGCCCGGTCACATAGCCGGCGAGATCCGATGCGAGGAACTGCACCAACTCGGCCACCTCGGTCGGTGTGCCGGCGCGCTTCATCGGCACCAGGCGCGCGATCGTCGCCTGGTCGAACGCGGCATCGGCCATGGGCGAGGCGATGATGCCGGGCGCGACCGCGTTGACGGTCACGCCACGACTGGCAAGCTCCAACGCGAGCGCGCGCGTCGCCCCATGCAGACCGGCCTTGGCGGCGGCATAATTGGTCTGGCCGCGATTGCCGATGACCGCGGCGACCGAGGAGATATTGACGATGCGCCCCCAGCGCCGCTGGATCATCGGCATCAGCAGCGGCTGGGTGACGTTGAAAAAGCCGTTCAGCGACACATCGATCACCCGCGACCATTGCGCCGCGGCCATTGCCGGCATCACCGCGTCGTCGTGAATTCCTGCGTTGTTCACGACAATATCGATCGCGCCGGATTCCAGCACCAAGGCGAGCGCGGATGCGCAAGCAGCCGGGTCGGTCACGTCGAACAGCACCGCCTCGGCCGAACCGCCTTCCTGGCTGATCCGTTCGGCCAGCGCGCGGGCACGCGCGGCGCCGGTGTGGGCGTGCACATAGACATGCCGGCCCGCCGCCGCGAGCCGCCGGCAGATCGCCTCGCCGAGACCTCCCGCGCCACCGGTGACCAGCGCGCGCCTCATCGTGGCTCGCCGCCATCCAGCACCAGCGCGGCACGACCTTGCAGCATCCGTCGTCCCTCCGCCTCGATCTCGAACATATAGATTGCGCGGCCGGATTCGGCGAGCAGGCGGCGCGCGCGGATCACCAGCGCACCCGGTCGTTCGTCGAGCTGGTCAGCATGACAGGCCAAATCACGCAAGCTGGCGAGATACCCCACGCGGGGCGCGGCACCGCCGGCGAGAAGCGCGCCATGCACGGCGATCACCTGCGCGGCATATTCGACGCCGCACAAAATATCGAGCCGCCCGCGCACCCGCATCGGGTTGGCCGGGTCATGGTGGCTGCCCGCATGGCCGGTGATCGACGATCCGTCCCAGTGCGATATCGAATCAAGAAGACACATCGCGCCGGTGTGCGGAATCAGTTCCGCGATTCCCGCATGATCGATCATGACGTGCCGCGCGGGGAAAAATGGATATCAAGAGTTGAGCCGGCCGCGCCATTGAGCAGCACATGACCCGCCTCACCGCGTGCCATCCGCGCGAGCAGCGGCAGACAGCGCGCCGCCGGATTGCCCGCGCGCAGGTGCTCCAGGGCCGGAACCGACATCGGGGTCGGCGTCGGATGGTCGGACCGGTCATTGCCTGGCGCGCCGATATCCAGACACCCGATGGTCCGCGCATGATCGTTCGCAACGAGCACCAGCGCGACGGCGAACGCACCAACGATCGGGCGGCTTTGATGCAGCGGTGGCGGATAGGGCATGTCATAGGCGATCAATGTCACCGGACGCGCTTCGGTGATTGACTGCGCGGTGGCGTCGACCAGGCCGGCGAGGAAGCTGTCATCGAAAGCGCACAGGCTGGTGCTTGGCTCGCGCGAACCGGTGGCCACCGCCCAATATCCGGACGGCGCATTGTGGACCGAATTATGAAATCGCGTCGGCGACATGGCGCGCGGGTCGGTCGTCAGCACCGACAGCATCTGGTGGATCGTCTCGCCATCGCTGCCCGACGAGGCGAACACCGTGGCCATTTCGGCGGCCGGACGCCCGGCTTCGGCCAGGGCGTCGAGCCCGACACCGACCGCGAGGCGAACCACCGCGCCGGCGCGGCGACGCTCGGCGGGCGGCAGCAGCAGGATCGGCGCGATGGTGGTATCGGCGTGCACATGGCTGGCCGCGCCGCTCAGCACCGCGCGTGCCTCACGCCAGCCGTTCAGCCCGGGTCCGGCGATGCCGACGGCTTCGATGAAGATGCGCATCGTCACCGCCCCCCCAGGATCAGGCTGCAATTATTGCCGCCAAATCCAAAGGAGTTGCTCATCACCCGCGCGATCGGCGTGGCCGTGGGCGCGATGGCGTAGCGGCTGCGCAGCGACGGATCGAGCCGCTGGGTGCACGGGCTGCCGGGGCGCAGACCGTGGCGGATGGACAGCATGGCGATGATCGCCTCGACGATCCCCGCGGCACCGAGGGTGTGGCCGGTGTGGCCCTTGGTCGAGCCGACATGGGTGCGATCACCAAACAGTGCGAAGACGGCACGATCCTCGGCGTCATCGCCGGCGCGCGTGGCGGTGCCGTGCAGGTTGACATAGTCGATCTCGTCGGCACGCAGCCCGGCGGCGGCGAGCGCGCGCTGCATCGCCAGCAACGCGCCGGCCCCTTCGGGATGCGGTGAGGACATGTGATGGGCGTCGTTGCTTTCGCCAATGCCCAGAATCCGGACATCCAATTCCGCAGAAGTCCAGTCTGTTGAAGGATTTTCCAGAAGCACGAAGCCGGCGGCCTCGCCGATCGAAATCCCCGAGCGGGCGATGTCGAACGGCCGGCATGGTCCCTCGGCGTTGAGCTGCAACGACTGAAATCCGTACAGCGTGGTCAGACACAGGCTGTCAGCGCCGCCGACGATCGCCGCATCGCAGCGACCCGCGGCGATCATCCGCGCGGCGTTGGCGAACGCCTTGGCGGTCGAGGCACAGGCACAGGAAACCACCATGGACGGGCCGACGACGCCCAGGCGCGCGCGCAGATAGCGCGCCAGCGAATAGGTGCTCTGGGTGCGTGCATAATCGAACCAGCCAGGCAGTTCGCCGGTCAACCGATCACGCGCGCGATAGGCGTGCTCTGCCTGCTGGATGCCCGAGGTGCTGGTGCCGAGGAACAGCCCGATCCGGTCCGCACCGTGGCGCGCGACCGCCGCGCTCGCGGCCGCCAAAAATCCATCCTGACGCAATGCCAGCTCGGCCAGACGATTGTTGCGGCAATCAAACCCGGCGAATTGCGGGTCCAGGCGAAGATCGTCCAGTGCCGGAATTTCGCCAACCCAGATCGGCAAATCCACCGACTGCAAACGGCATGGCGCGAGCCCGCTGGTGCCGGCGCGCAGTGCCGACACGGTCGCGGCCTGGCCTTCGCCGATGGCCGAGACGATGCATGCATGGCCCAAGGTGAGCGGAAACATCGCAGACGCCACCTAGCGTGCCGCCGACAGAACACGGCGCGCCGTGGCGAGCTGTGCCGCGGCCCGGGCGATATGGGCGCGATAGGCACGGTCGAACGCGGCACGATCCGCATCGGCCGGGGGGGCATCGGGGCGCGCCAGAATCCGATCGTAGATGTCGGCGAAATAGGCGATGTTGCGCGAAAGATCGGTGTAGCGGGGCGCGGCGAAGATCCGGTCGAAATCCTGCTGGTAATGGCCGAACACCGGCTCGTCATAAAAAATCAGGCGCAAGTGGCTGGTGTTGTACAGAGCGTTGTCGCCCACCGCGCGGACGGCCTCGGCCAGCGCTCCCGGCTGGGTCGCGATCAGATCGTCATCCAGCAGGGCGGCGCGCGCGACAGGGTCGTCATACAGCAATGTCGGGTCCTCGATCGGCATATCGTTGGTTTGCCGCATCAGATTGACGAACTCGTTCTTGGGTACCGGAAAATCAAAAGCCGAGACCAGCAGCGGCCGATCCGTCGGCCATAGCGGCCACAACCCGATGCGGGTCAGCGCATTATGCGCCAGATGCGCGCAATTGTCGCGCAGGACGTCCCACTCGAAGATCATCTTGCCGGTGCGATACGGCAGATTTTGCGCGTTCAGATAGTCCACCACCCGCGCCATCCGCGCGCGGTCCAGCGGCACGCGCGCGCAATAGCGATCGCGGCCGAAGCCGATCGCATAGTCGGTGGCGGCGGATACGTCATACATGTAGTCGTGCACAGCCATGTTCGCCGGCTTGTCGGTGACGGCGCGCTGATGAAACACCACCCCGTCCAGAATGCCCATCGCCTTGGCGCGCGCCTGGGTGCGCGCGTAGCTTTGTTGCGTCAACGGCTCGCCAGGGGCCAGATCGCCGTTGTAGAAAAAGCTCCGCCCTTGCGTGGCGACCCATTTCGCCGAGCTGAAATGATCGTTCACGCTGATCCCAACACCGTCATCCAGCATCGACCCGCCGGCATCGTCGCACAGGGCGATCTGCGGGTAATGGGCGTCGGTCACGCGGCAGGCGCCGTTGAGATAGAACACCGAATGCCCGCCCGGACCGCCGGAATCGATGTCGATGCCGATGCCTTTTTTCTTGTCGAATTCAGACACCGCGCAGAATTCGAAATAATACGGATAGATGCGCACATAGTCGGCTTCATCGAGTTGTGGCACGCGCACCTGAAAGCTGCTGTCCGCGCAGCCGGCCAGACACAGCCCGACGCACCCGAGCCGCGCGATCACACCCGCGCGCAACCGCGTCAGCACCAGGTGCCCCGCATCAGCAACCGCCCCCGAACCAGACTTCGTTCATGCACGCTCCAGGTGTCCTTCTAGATCTCGGCGATGGCAAGAATGCGGCTCCACAGATTCCGCCAGGTCGGCCAGTCATGATCGCCATCGGCGGCGACCACCCGGCCGGGCGGCAGGCGCTGCGCGAGCAGCCGCCCGGTTGGGGCATAGCGATCCGTCAGGCCATAGCCGGCATAGATCAATGGCGCGCCCGGCGCATCGAGCGGGGTCGATTTGATCCATTCCAGCAACGATCTTTCCGCTTCCGCCATCATCCCCTGCGCCGGCCGCCAGCCCGCGAACCCGCCGGCACGACCAATTTCGGCGATGGCGCCACGGGTGGCCAGAAACGGCGCCACCAGCAGCATGCCGGCAACCGTGCCGGGATGGGCGCGGGCATATTCCACCGCCGCGAGCGCGCCCAGCGACACGCCCGCCAGCCACAGCCGCGCGCCGTGACCCACCGCCTGCGCGAGCCCGGGCGCGTGCAGCGGTCGCGCCGCGCCGCCATCCAGATATTGGTGCATGTCAGCCGAACCGATCCAAATCTCCAGCCGTGGCTGGCGAGCCTGCGCCGCCGCGACCAGCCCGTGCGCGACGAACGCCTCGCCAGGCTGGCGCGCGCCGGGCAGCAGCAGCATGATCTGCCGCGCCCCCTCCGGCGCGCGAGCCGCGATCCGCGTCATCGCCCCGTCCTCGCCACCCCGCCATACCACCCCGCCATGCCGCCCCATCA
>DAHWBL010000471.1 GCA_027323595.1 Acetobacteraceae bacterium
GCAGAGATAATCGGCGAAGCTGCCGGACAGAAAACTGCCGTCCGCGCCATAGACGAACTCCTCATACAGCGCGCAGCCGACCCCCCAGGAAAACGCGCCATAGATCTGCCCCTGGGCCAGCAGCGGATTGAGCAGCGTGCCAGAGTCGTGCATCGTCACATATCGATCGATGCTGATCTGGCCAGTATCCTTGTCGATCTCCACGCCGCAGAAATCGAACACGAAGCCATAGGTCAATGACGTGTTGATCTGGTCGGCATCGTTGGGCGGGGCAAGCTCGGGGGGCGACCACACGCCGGTCTCCGAAATGCCTGGCTCCATCCCCGCCGGCAGCTCGCCGGGCGACCAGTGCGCGGTGCCGGCCACGCGCGAGAAGCGGATCGCGTTTTGCGGGTTGTCGCGCGCGAAAATCATGCCGCCGCCAAAATCGATCTGCTCGATCCCGACATTGAGTGCCGGGGCTGCGATCCGCGCGAGCTTGGCGCGCACCTTGGCCGCGGCGAGCTGTGCTGCGACCGCGGTCGAGGAGCTGAAGCGGCTCGAATAATTGCCAGTGGCGATCGACCACGGATCGCGCTGGGTGTCGCGCTCCATGTTGCAGAAAATCTCGCGCGGTTGCAGCCCCAGCGCGTCGGCCACGATCTGCGACAGGATGGTGGCGTGGCCCTGGCCCTGCGGCAGGCTGTCGGCGGTCACGCTCACCCCGCCCAGCGCGTCGACATTGACGGTGGAATAAGCAACGTTACCGCCCTTCGGGCCGGAACGATGGCGCTCGGCAACGGTGTTGATGGTGCTCAGATAGCCCATGTTGGATTGTGCCGGCTCGACGATGGCGGCATAGCCGATGCCATACAGCCGTCCCTGCGCGCGCGCCGCGTCGCGCCGCTGCTTCAGTTCATCGAGCCCGCCTTCGCTTTGCGCGATCGCGATCGCGCGTTGATAGTCCCCCGAATCGATCAGCGCGCCGGCGGCGGCGCGATAGGGAAACGAGCCGGCGGGAATGAGGTTGCGGCGCATGACATCGAGCGGGTCCATCCCAAGGCTCACCGCCACGCGCTGCATCAGCCGTTCGAGCGCGTAATAGATTTGCGGTCCGCCGAAGCCGCGCACCATGCCCGATGGCGTCTTGTTGGTCATCACCACCCGATTGACGATGGTCATGTTCTTCACGTCATAGGCGCCGGTCATGATGCCGTGCTGACGATAGAGCGGGCCTGGCATCGGCGGACGCAGATAGGCGCCGTAATCATCGAGCTGGTCAAAGCGCAGCCCGCGCACCTCGCCATCCTTCATCACCGCGGCCTGCGCATGGATCACCCGGTTGGGCGCGGCGATCGCGGCGGACAGATGTTCGAGCCGGTCCTCCACCCATTTCACCGGCCGGCCGATCCGCCGCGAGATGATGCACATCAGCACCACATACGGAAAGATCGCCTGCTTGGTGCCAAATCCACCGCCCGAATAGGCCGGTGAGCGCATCCGCAATTGCGGCCCCTTGATCCGCAGCGCCTTGGTCATCACCGGATGAACCGTGAACGGGCCTTGGAAGTTGGACAGCACGTCGAAAATCTGCTCGCCCGGCTGGTAATCGGCCACGACCACGTAGGCTTCGAGCGGGGTTTGCGAATTGCGCGGATAATCGATGGTCAGCTCGACCACATGATCGGCCTCGGCGAACGCCTTGTCCGGATCGCCATACGAAAAATTCCGGGTGGAGACGACATTGGAGCCCACGGCCGGATGCACTAGCGGCGCGTCCGGCTCGGCCGCCGCCACCGGATCGATCGCCACCGGCAACGGCCGATAGACGATCTTCACGAACTCCATTGCATCTTCTGCCAGATAGCGATCCTGGGCGATCACCACCGCCACCGCCTCGCCGACGAAACGAACCCGGTCGATCGCCAGCGACCACTGGTCCATCGGCTGGCGCAGCACGATCAGGAACGGGTCGGAATCCTGCTTGATCTGCTCGCCACAAAACACCGCCACCACGCCCGGACACGCCAGCGCCGCCGAACTGTCGATCGAGACGATCTCGGCATGGGCGTGCGGCGATCGCACGATGGCCGCATGCAACGTGTTCGCCCGCACCGCCAGATCGTCGCAAAAGGCGCCGCGCCCGGCGAGCAGCGTCGCATCCTCCACCCGCTCGACCGGTGCGCCGACGAACCTTGCCACGTCTGCGTGCGATCCCATTGCGGCTTCTCCGTCCTGCGCGGTGCGTGAACCCCGCGACGTCGGCGGAGTGCGCATCCATCCCGTCTACACCGCGCATACCGCGCGTCGGTTGACCTGGATCAACGTGCGGAAAAATGCCCATTGATAGCGTGAAAATCTGGCGAGTTGGAAATCCATCCGGCCAGTTCATCCGGCTTGCGGCGCGCGTTCTGGTTGGGAGGGCAGCTTGCATGGGCACGACCGAGGCGGGCGATCACACGGTCATTTTCGACCATGCGCGCGAGCCGGTCGGAATCGACTTCCGCGATATTTTCAATGTCGCCGTCGCCTTCATCGACCGTCATCTCGCTGAGGCGCGCGCGGATCGTTGCGCCATCCGCTCGGTGGCCGGCGATATCAGCTACCGCGTGCTCGCCGAAAATGTCGCGCGCGCCGCCCACGTGCT
>DAHWBL010000485.1 GCA_027323595.1 Acetobacteraceae bacterium
TACCGAGGCGGATTTCCTGACCGCGGTGCGCGCCTGCTGGGCCGCCCTGTGGTCGCCGCGCATCCTGCGCGCGATGATCGCGCAGAACGCGAGCCCCGCCGACACCGCGATGGGCGTGCTGGTGCAGCCGCTGATCCCCGCCCGCGTCTCCGGCGGCGGGCTGAGCCAGGCCGGCGAGGATGAGATGCTGCTCAACGCCACCTGGGGGCCTGGCTCGGCCATCGCGCAGGGCGAGGTGGTGCCCGACCGCTACAATCTGTCGCGCGACGGCACGCTGCTCGACAGCGAGACCGGCCGGCGCAGTCACGATGTCACCTGCATGCATCTGCCGTTTCGCCCACGCGCCGGCGCGCGCCAGGTGCTGCGCGGCGAGATGGTCTGGCCACGCTGCCTCAACGACGCACAGATCAGCGAGCTTGGCGGCTATTTGCGCGCGGCCGAAACCCTGATGGGCATGCCTGTCGAAATCGAATGGGCGCTCGATGATCGCGGCATCAGCCTGCTGCAATCACGCCCGCTGCATGTGGGCGCCGCGCATGTGCCCGACGAGATCTGGCTGCGACACCCCAAGCTCAAGGGCCATCCCTCCGGCGTCGGCTGGGGGTCGGGGCGCGCCTGCGTGGTGAATTGCGAATGCGAGCTGTCGCGGGTGGGTCCGGGCGACATCCTGGTCACCAAGGTCGCGGGCCCCGCGCTGGGGCGGATTCTCACCCGCGTCAGCGGCGTGGTCGCCGAACTTGGCGGCAGCACCTCGCATCTTGCCTCGCTCGCGCGTGAACGCGGCATTCCGATGGTGCTCGGCGTGCGCAACGCCACCCAGCATATTCCCGACGGCCGCCACACCGCCGTCGATGGGGTGGCCGGGATCGTACGATGGATGGCGTGACCCACGGCGATGGCAGCGCGCGTCCGCGTGTCTTCGTCACCCAGCCGGTGGCCCAAAGCGCGCTCGACCGGCTGGCCGCGGTCGCCGATCTGCGGGTCAATCCGGATGCGCTGCACGTCATCGATCATGCCACGCTGTGCGCACGGGTCGCGGAATGCGACATCCTGTTCTGCCTGCTGCATGACCGCATCGACCAGGCGGTGATCGACGCGGCGCCGCATCTGCGCGCGATCGCGTCGATGAAGATCACGCCGTCGGACATCGATGTCGCGGCGGCAAACGCGCGCCGCATCCCCGTCACCGTGATCCCGCCCATCGTCACCGAGGCGACCGCGGACATCGCCGTCGCATTGCTGCTGGCGGTGGCGCGCCGGGTGGTGGAAGGCGACCGGCTGGTGCGGCAGGGCATTTTTCCGGGCTCGCAATCATCCCATCTCGAAGGCGCGATGGTCACCGGCCAGACATTGGGCCTGGTCGGCGGTGGCGGGCGGATCGGCCGCGCGGTGGCCCGCCGCGCGCAAGGATTTGCGATGCGCGTGCTCTATTGGGGCCCGCGCCGACTGCCCCCGGCCGAGGAGGAGGCAGCCGGCATGGCCTATGTCGGGCTCGACGCGCTGCTTGCCGAATCGGATTTCGTTTCGCTGCATTCGCCGCTCACCGCCGAGACGTTCCACCAGATCGGCGCACGCGAACTTGGCCTGATGAAGTCGACCGCTTTCCTGATCAACACCTCCCGCGGCGCCATCGTGGACGAGGCCGCACTGGCGCGCGCGCTGGCCGAACGGCGCATCGCCGGTGCCGGGCTTGATGTGTTCGAGGCCGAACCGGTGCCGACCGCCGCACTGCTCGCGCTGCCCAACATCGTGCTCACCCCGCATCTGGGCAGCGCGGTGGCGAGCCTGCGCGAACAGATGGCGCATGTGGTGGTGGACAACATCCTGGCGATCCTGGCCGGCGCGCCGCCGCCGAACTGCTGCAATCGGGAAATCCTGCAATTGGCCTGATGGATTTGTTGATGAAAGGGATCATGTTTAATAATGAAGCCTTGCCGCCGCCATCACTTGCACCGGAATTTTCGCTCACTTAAGCTGTCCACAACATGGGAGGGAGCGGGCATGAACGCCCGGTTTTTTCCTGCCGTACCGTTCCGCCCGTGGCACATTGTCTGGATCGTCGCACCACCACCGGCCTGACCGGACACAAAAAACCGAGGAAACGCCAATGAAAAACATGTTTCGATTCGCGATCGCCCTGGCCGTATGCGCAATCGTCGGCGTTGGCTCGGCGCGCGCCGACGAACCCGCCAAGATCAAGGTCGGCATCCTCCTGCCACTGACCGGCCCGTTCGCCGCGGTAGCCGAAACCCAGCGCGACGGCGCGTTGCTGGCGGTGGAAACCATCAACGCCAAAGGCGGGCTGTCCATGCCCTGGGGCAAGGTGCAGGTCGAAGGTGTGGTCGATGATGACGAGACCAAGCTCGATGTCGGCGTGCGTCGCTATCGCTACATGGTGTCCAACGGGGTGAAGGGCGTCGGCGGCCAGACCTGGGCGTCGCTCGCCTACGCGATCAATGCGGTGGTCGCCAAGGACCCGATGCCGTATTTCCCGACCTGCGTGATGTCCAAGGACGCCTACGTGAAAGGCAAGCTGGCACCTTCAACTTTCTCCACCGCCTACAGCCCGTGGACGGTCGGCTACATGGCCGGCAAGGCGGCGATCGCCAATCTGGGCAAGAAGCGCATCTATTTCCTCGGCCGCGCCGACAGCTGGGGCTGGGATATGCGCGATGGCGTGGCCCAGGCGGCCAAGGAGCTCGGCGGCGAGGTGATCGGCTATGACGAGGTGTCGCTCGGCACCACCGAATTCACCGCCGTCCTGCAAAAAGTCGTTGCCGCCAAACCAGACATCTTCATCGCCTCGCAGTTCGGCGGCGATGCCGTGGCGCTGTTGAACCAGGCGCGCCAGATGGGGCTGGACAAGCAGATGACCATCTTCAACGCCTTCATGACCAACGTCGTCGCCAAGGGCGTGTCCCCGGCGGCACTCGATGGCGTGTATGCGCTCGAATATTTCTATTATGACCTCGATGGTTTCCCCGACCAGGAAGTTGCCCGCAGCGTCAAGGCATTTTCCGATCTGTACCGCACCAAATACCAGGCGCCGCCGGATGCCTATGCGGTGATCGCCTATACCGCCTTCATGGAAATGTTCCGCGGCTTCGAAAAGGCGGGCTCGTTCGATCCGGCGAAAGTCACCCAGGCGCTGATGGCCAACGGGGGCGCGTTCGACACGGTCAAGGGTCCGGCGAACTGGCGCGAGGACCACGTCGCGAACTACAAATACGCGGCGTTCCTGGTGAAGGGAAAAGGTGCCGATGCACGCAAGAACGAATGGGACCTGTTCACCGTGCTCGGCTCGCTCGGCGCGCAGAACGGCGAGACGGTGCTGCCGTCGCTGAAGTCCCTCGGCTATTGATCGGCACGACCAGCCAGGACACGGGGCACGCGCCGTGACCAGCGACCCCCGTCCGGTGATTCTGAAGGCCGAGGCTGTCAGCATGCGTTTCGGCCCGGTCGTCGCGGTCGACCGGGTCGATTACCAGCTGCGGCGTCATGAGGTGGCCGGTATTCTTGGGTCGAACGGTGCGGGCAAGACCACCTTCTTCAACGTGCTGACCGGCTATTACACGCCGACCGAGGGCCGCATCTTCTACCAGGGGCGCGACATCACGCGGTTGAGCCCGCCGCAGCGCGTGGCGCTGGGAATCGCGCGCACCTTTCAACTGACATCGACCTTCGACAATCTCAGCGTGCTCGATAATCTGGTGCTCGCCTTCTTTCGCAGCCATTGCCGGCCGACCACGCTGGGCTTGCTGTTCAAACGCTGCGCGGCCTATCGCGATCACGAGGCCATCATCGCCGCTCTGCACCAGTTCGATCTCCATCCGATCGCAGCCAGGCTGGCCTGTCACCTGAGCCTGGGCGAAAAGCGGCGCATGGAAATCGCCATGGCGGTGCTGGCGGACCCTGAATTGCTGCTGCTCGACGAGCCGCTGGCAGGGCTTGCCGAATCCGAGATCAGGGGCGTGCTGGAGGTGCTGCGCCGGCAGGTGGGCAAACAGACGATCCTGATCGTGGAGCATAAAATTTCACACGTGCGCGATTTTCTCGAACGCCTGATCGTGATGCATGAAGGACGCATCATCGCCGAAGGCGGCTATGAGGAGTGTCTGAACGATCCGCAGGTTCGCAAAAGCTATTGGCAGATCGACGAAAGCTCCGACAATGCCGGCTGATGGGCCGGTGCTGGACGTGGCCGGGCTGAACGCCGCCTATGGCGAGGCGAAGGTGCTGTTCGGCATCGATCTGTGCGTGGCGCCGCGCCAGATCGTCGCCTGCATCGGGCGCAACGGCGCGGGAAAAACCACGCTGCTGCGCTGCATCTGCGGATTTGTGAAGCCGCTGTCGGGCGTCGTTCGCAGCCATGGAAGCGACCTCATCGGCCTCGCGCCCTATGACGTTGCGAAATCGGGCGTGAAATACGTGCCACAGGACAAGAAGGTGTTCTACGACCTGACCGTGCGCGAAAATCTCGAACTTGGCAGCTACGCGAGCGGCGACCGCAACTGGGAGCCGGCGCTGAATTATTTTCCGAAGCTCAAGGTCCATATGGATCGCAAGGCCGGCTACATGAGCGGCGGCGAGCGGCAGATGCTGATGATCGCGCGCGCGCTGCTCGGTAACCCGCGGCTGCTGCTGATCGACGAACCGACCGAAGGCCTGGCGCCGGGGATCGTTTCGCATCTGCGTGAGGTGTTCACCGACATCGCGCGCAAGACCTCGCTGGTCATCGTCGAGCAGAATCTGCCGCTGGTCTGCGCGATCGCCGACGTCGTCTATGCGATCCGCGACGGCCGGGTTGCCGCGATGTTTTCGCAGCGCTCGGAAATGTCGTTCCAGACCTTCGAGAAATTCCTGTGACCGCGGCGAAGAGCCTGGCCAGCCGTGCGCTGTCGTGGTGGTGGGGGATCGCCGCGACATTGCTCGCCACCAGCCTGTGCGCCGTGCTGCTGCCAACACCGTTCATGAACGAGGTGATGATTTTCGCGATCTACGTGTCGGGCTGCAATTTTCTCATCGGCCGGCTCGGCTTCATCTCGTTCGGGCAGCCGGCCTATCTGGCGATCGGCGCCTATTGCACCGCGTTCTATCTGTTCTATGTCGGCACCAACCCGCTGGTCGGCCTCGGCGTGGGGGTGCTCGGCGGCCTGCTCGGCGCCATCATCATCGGCCCGTTCTTCGTGCGTCTGCGCAGCGACTATTTCGCGATGGTCAACCTCGCGCTCGCGGTGGTGCTGTTCTACGTCACGCAAAAGCTGCTGGTGTCGATCACCGGCGGCGATAACGGCCTGTGGTTTCTCACCCAGATGCAGTCCACACCGCTGCTCGATCTGACCGCGCCCGCGCAGTTCCTGTGGTTCGCCATCATCGTCGCAACGGCGGTGACGGTGATGTTCAAATATCTGGACGGCACCATTTTCGGCGCCTGTTGCCTCGCCTCCAGGCTGAACGAGGACAAGCTTCAGTTCATCGGCTACGACAATTTCAAAATCCGTCTGGTGGCCTTCATCATCGCCAACACCGTCACCGCGCTGGCCGGCGCGATGTATGCCATCTATTTCGGCTTCGTCAGCCCCGAAATGGGCAGCCCCTCGCGCGCGGCCGAGCCGGTGATCGTCACGCTGCTCGGTGGCGTGGGCACGCTCGCCGGCCCGTTGATCGGCGCCTTCGCCTATACCGGCATGAAGGATGTCATCAGCAACCTGATCGGCAACTGGGAGCTGTTCATCGGGTTTCTTCTCGTTTTCATCATGCTGGTTGCCGACCAGGGCATCTGGGGCACGCTGCCGCCGGCAGCCCGCGCGCTGTTGGTGCATCTGCGCCGCGCGGCCGGCCGGGCAAGGAATTGACAGCGTGAGCCTTGATCCGCGGCTGGTGATGTCCAGCGTCATTTTCGGGCTGAGCATCGGCGGCATCTATTTCCTGCTCGCGATCGGGCTGTCGCTGTGTTTCGGGCTGATGCGAATCATCAGCCTGGATCAGCTTCTTTATTATTCGATCGGCGCGTTCGTCACCTACAGCGTGGGCGTGGCCACCGGCCAGTTCTGGCTGGGCGTCGCAGCGGGTGCCGCCGCCGGCGGGCTGGCGAGCCTGGCGGTGGAGCGGCTGATCTTCCGGCGCATCTACGCCCGAGACCCGACCTTCAGCATGATCACCTCGTTTGGCCTTTTGTTCGGCGGCATCGGCATCATCAAGTTCGTCTGGGGCGTGGTGCCGCGACCGGTCGAGGTGCCGACGCTGGCACAGTTCGATGTGCTGGGCACACAAATTCCGGTCTATCGGCTGATCATCGTGGGCATCGCGGTGGTGGTCTATGCCCTCATCTGGGCGTTTTTGCATCGCACGATCGTCGGCAAGGCGATCCGCGCGGCGATCGAGAATGTCGAGCATGTCGAGGGGCTGGGCATCAATGTCGGGCGGCTGTTCACCCTCACCTTCGTCATCGCCGGCGCGCTGTCCGGGCTTGCCGGGGGGGTCTATGCGCCGTTGATCCTGGTGGACCCGATGATGGGGCTGGAGATGCTGGCCTTCGTCTTCATGGTGGTGATCATCGGCGGTCTGGGCAGCATCAAGGGCACCGCGATCTCCGCGCTGATCATCGGCCAGGTGGTCTCGCTGGGGTCCTTGATCTACGCACCGGCCGCGCAGATGGCGCCGTTCGTGATCATGCTGGCGATCCTGCTCATCCGCCCCACCGGACTGTTCGGCGTCGCCCTGACCCGCCGGTGATTTGCGCGCGGCGCGCTCCTTTGCGACGATGCGCCGATGATCGAACTGCGCCAGCTCCGCAAACGCTTCGACCACGCCGACCACGACGCGGTCGGCCCGCTTGATCTGCGCGTGCCGCCCGGCGAACTGCTGGCGCTGGTGGGCACCTCGGGCAGCGGCAAGAGCACCACGCTGCACATGATCAACCGCCTGGTCGAGCCGAGCGCGGGCAGCGTTCTCATCGATGGCATCGACATCTCCGGCCAGGACCCGGTGGCGCTGCGCCGTGGCATCGGCTTCGTGTTCCAGGCGATCGGCCTGTTCGCGCACATGAGCGTGGCCGACAACATCGCGATCACGCCACGCCTGCTGCGCTGGCCGCGCGATGAGGTCGCCGCGCGGGTGGACGGCCTGCTGGAGCTGGTGCATCTCGATCCCGCGATCTATCGCGCGCGCATGCCGCATCAATTGTCCGGCGGGCAGCGACAGCGCGCGGCGTTTGCCCGCGCGCTCGCCGCACGGCCGCGCATCATGCTGATGGATGAGCCGTTCGGCGCGCTCGATCCGCTGACCCGCGACGAATTGTCCGCCGAGTTTCGCACGATCCACGAAAAGCTCGGCCTGACCAGCATCATCGTGACGCACGACATGACCGAGGCGTTCCTGCTCGCCGATCGGATCGCGGTGATGCGCGCCGGCCGGCTGGTGCAGATCGGAACCGCGCGCGCGTTGCTCGCCGACCCGGCCGATGAATTCGTTCGCCAGATGGTGCGAATGCCGCGGCTGCGCGCCGCCCGGCTCGCGCGCGCGATGGGCGAGCCGGGATGAACGCGGCGGCCGCGAATTTCAGCCTCGCGCTGTCGCAACTGCCGCTGTTCCTGGGGCAGCACGTGCTGCTCGCGCTGTCGTCGCTGGGGCTGGGGCTCGCGATCAGCCTGCCGCTGGCAATCGCGGCGGCGCGCATCGGCTGGCTGCGCGGCCCGGCACTCGCCACCGCGAGCGTGATCCAGACGATCCCGGGTCTTGCGCTGCTGGCCTTGTTCTATCCGATTCTGCTGGCGCTGTCGGCGTTCACCATGCAGACCTTCGGCGTGGGGTTTCGCGCGCTCGGCTTTCTGCCCGCCCTGCTCGCGCTCACGCTCTATGCGATGCTGCCCATCCTGCGCAACACGGTCATCGCGATCGAGGGCATCGATGCGACAACCCTGCAGGCCGCGCGCGCGGTGGGAATGACGCCCACGCAATCGCTGCTGCGGGTCGAGCTGCCGCTCGCCGCCCCGGTGATCATGGCGGGCATCCGCACCGCGGCGGTATGGGTGATCGGCACCGCCACACTGTCCACGCCGGTTGGCCAGACCAGCCTGGGCAATTACATCTTCACCGGCCTGCAAACGGAAAACTGGATTTTCGTGCTGTTCGGCTGCGGCGCGGCGGCAGCCCTCGCATTGGCGGTGGATCGCGCGCTGGGCCTCGCGGAATCGGGTTTTTCCCGGCGTTCGCCGCGTCGGCTGATCGGTGCGGCGGCCGCCATGGCGGTGATCCTGGCCGCCGGCCTGCCGACGCCGCGCCAGCAGGGGCGCGCCAGCATCGTGGTGGGAACGAAGAATTTCGAGGAACAATATATCCTCGGCGCGCTGCTCGAACAGCGTCTGCGCGCCGCCGGCCTGCCCACCACCCGGCGCGACGGGCTTGGCTCGTCGATCCTGTTTCATGCCCTGGCCGCCAACGATGTCGATGTCTATGTCGATTATGCAGGCACCATCTGGACCAATCAGATGCACCGCACCGACCAGCCGGGCCGCGAGGCCATGCTGGCGGAAATGACCGCCTGGCTGAAGCAGCGGCACGGCATCACCCTGCTGGCGCGGCTGGGCTTCGAGAACGCCTACACCCTGGCCATGCGGCCCGACAGCGCGAGCCGCCTTGGTGTCACCACGCTCACCGATCTCGCCCGCGTCGCATCCGGACTTTCCATCGGTGGCGACTATGAATTTTTCGGCCGGCCGGACTGGGCGGCGACCGCCGGCACCTATGGGCTGCATTTCGCGCGGATGCGCCAGTACCAGTCGAACTTCCTCTACAAGGCGGTGCGCGACGGCGATGTGGACGTGATCTCGGCATTTTCGAGCGACGGCCGGATCGCCCAGTACGGCCTGCGGCTGCTCGCCGATCCGCTCAGCGCGCTGCCGCCCTATGACGCGGTGATCCTGCTGTCACCACGCCTCGCCGACGCCCCCGAATTACGCGCCGCACTCGCCGCGTTGCGCGGCGCCATCAGCCTGGAGACGATGCAGCACGCCAATCTGATGGTGGACCAGGAACACGACAAGGCGAGCCCCGAGGCCGCCGCGACATGGCTGAACGATCAGCTGCGATAATCCGCCGATCACTCCTGGATCGCGCGCGCGATGGTCTGCGCGTTGGTGCGCAGCAGATCGAGATAGGTCGCCGCCGGACCGCCCGGCACCGACAGCGCGTCGGTATAGATCGGCCCGCTCAGCGCGATACCGCTGCGCCGCGACACCTGCTCGCCGATGCGCGGATCGCACAGCGGATCCACCAGAATCGCGCCCGCCCCGTCCTGCTGCGCCTCATGCGCGAACTGGTCGATCTGCCGCGCCGAGGGCGTCGCCTCGCCCACCGACAGCGCGCGGATCGCCACGCCGTAGCGCGCGCCGAAATATCCCATGCTGTCGCCGATGCTGACCAGGTGCCGCCGGGTCTCGGGGATTTCGGAAAACAACTGCGCCAGCGCGGAATCGAGCTGCGCCACCCGCCCGGCATAGGTCTCCGCCCGCTCATGGATGCCGGCCGCGGCCGCCGGCGCCGCCGCCGCCAGCGCCTGGGCGATCGAGTGGATATAGAGCACCCCGTTGCGCGGGTCCTGCCAGGCGCGCGGGTCCGGCACGCCGGGCCGCAACAGGCGCGGCTGCACCAGCGCGGAGGCCACCACGCTGTCGCCCGAAAAACCGCTGGCGTGGCGCAGCCCCGGCAGCCACGGCTCCAGCCCCAGCCCGTTCTCCACCAGCAGCGCCGCCGGCTTCAGCGCCGAGCGGTCCACCCGGTGCGGACGAAACGGCGCGATCTGCTGATCCGGCCCGACCAGACTGGTCAGCGCGACCGCCTCGCCGCCGACGCGCGCCACCATCTCGGCCAGGATCGAAAAACTCGCCACCACCACCAGGCGCGGCGCCGCCGACTCGGCCGCGGATTGCGCGCGCCCGCTCCGGGAGCCCAGCAACAAAGCGGGCGCGGCCAAAATACTGCGTCGAAACATGCCGCAACCTGCTGAAATCACGCCGCCATTGCAAGCCGGCCCGCGCCGGCATTGAACGACACGGGGCGGATCGGCGAGACTGGCCCATGCCGATCATCCTGCCGACCACCCTGGAGATGCCCGACGGCCCCGCGCCGGTCGCCTGGCGGCGCAGCGCGCGGGCGCGGCAGGTGTCGCTGCGGATCGACCCGCGCGCCGGCGGCGTGGTGGTCACGCTGCCGCTGCGCACCGGGCAGAAGGCCGGGCTCGATCTGCTGCACGCCCATGCCGGCTGGGTGGCGAACCGGCTGGCCGCGCTGCCGCCGCGACTGGTGATCGCCGATGGCGCGACCCTGCCGGTGCACGGGCGCCCGATGCTGGTGCGCCATTGCCCCGAGGCGCGCGGCGGCGCCTGGATCGAGGCGGATCGCATCCTTGTCGCCGGACGGATCGAGCATCTGCCGCGCCGGGTGCGCGACTGCCTGCGCGCCGAGGCCGGCCGGGTGCTGACCCGCATCGCCCACGACAAGGCCGCCGCCGCCGGGCTGCACCTCCCGCGCATCGCCATCAAGGACACCAGCAGCCGCTGGGGCTCGTGCGCCGCCGACGGGCTGGTGATGTTCAGTTGGCGGCTGATCATGGCGCCCGGCTTCGTGCAGGACTACGTCGCCGCCCATGAGGTCGCGCATCTGCGCCACATGAACCATGGGCGGCATTTCTGGGCGCTGGTCGCGACCCTCACCGAGCACCAGGCCGACGCCGTCACCTGGCTGCGCCGCCAGGGCCCGGCGCTGCTGCGGATCGCCTGAGCGGTCCTGCCGTCCCTCGGCCCGCCGGCGCTAACCAGGCACGCCCTTGGACGTCGAATATTCGAAATGCAGCGCCACGTCGGGATGCACGATCGGGTGGATGGCGTGCGCCGCCACCGCCGCCTCGGCGAAGCCCTGCAGGATCAGCTTGAGCTTGCCCGGATAGGTGGCGACATCGCCGATCGCGAACACGCCGGGCAGCGAGGTGGCGCAGGTCGCCGGATCGATCGGCAGATGGTGGTGCGCCAGCTCCAGCCCCCAGCCGGCGATCGGCCCGAGATCCATCGACAGGCCATAGAACGGCAACAGGAAATCCGCCGCCAGCAGCCGGGTCTGCCCCTGCATGTCCGCCACGCTGACGCCGCGCAGCACCCCGTCCTGCCCGTCCAGACCATGCAGTTGATAGGGGATCACCAGCTCGATCCGCCCGGCGGCGGCCGCCGCGTCGAGCCGGGCGGCGCTGTCCGGCGCGGCACGAAACCGTGGCCGGCGATGCACCACCGCGACGTGGGCGGCGATGTCGGCCAGCGCCAGCGCCCAATCCACCGCCGAGTCGCCGCCACCGGCGATCACCACCCGCCGACCCCGGAAATCCTCGCGCCGGCGCACGTAATACCGCACCGCGCCGGACGCCTCGAACGCCGCCAGCCCGTCCAGCGGCGGCCGGTTGGGGCCGAACGCGCCGGCCCCCGCGGCGATCACCACCGCCTTGCAGGCGATGCTGTCGCCGGCGTCGGTGGTCAGCAGGAAATCACCCGCGCCGCCGGCCAGGCCCACCACCCGCCGGCCGAGCAGCCGCGGCGCCTCGAACGGGGCGATCTGCTGGTCGAGCCGGGCGATCAGGTCGCCGGCCTCGATCGCGGGGTGGGCGGGAATGTCGTAGATCGGCTTTTCCGGATAGAGCGCGGTGCATTGCCCGCCGACCGCCTCGAGCGCGTCGATCAGCACCGAGCGCAGCTTGAGCATGCCGCATTCGAACACCGCGAACATGCCCACCGGCCCGGCGCCGATGATCGCCACATCCGTCCGCACGCTCTCGCCCATCGGCCGATCCCCGCCAGTCATGCGACTGTTCTAGAGCATTGTCCGGCGCGACAAAATCCACCCTCCCGGCGCGGCGGTTGGACGCCGGGGCCGATGCGGGCAAGATGCGCCGCCATGACCGATCACGACACGCTCCCCGCCCGCACCATCGCCCTGCCGAACCAGGCCGCCACCGAGGCGCTGGGTGCTGCCGTCGCCGCCCTGCTGCGTCCGGGCGACGCGGTGCTGCTGCACGGGCCGCTCGGCGCCGGCAAATCCACCCTGGCGCGCGCCATCCTGCGCCAGCTCGCCGGCGACCCCGCGCTGGAGGTGCCCAGCCCGAGCTACACGCTGGCGCAGACCTACGACACGCCGGTCGGCCCGGTGGTGCATTTCGACCTCTGGCGGCTGGACGGGCCGGCCGCACTCGACGAACTCGGCTGGGACGAGGCGCGCGCCGGCGTGGTGATCGTGGAATGGCCGGACCGGCTGGGCGCGCACGCGCCGCCCGACGCGCTGCACCTCGCGCTCAGCATCGACGGCGACGATGCCCGCACCGCGCGCATCCACGGCTGGGCCGATCGACCCGGGTTGCTCCCCTGCGAGCTGCACGCATGAGCCGCCCCACCCACGCCATGCTGCTCGCCGCCGGGCTCGGCACCCGCATGCGCCCGCTGACCGACCGCACCGCCAAGCCGCTGCTGCCGCTCGCCGGCCGCCCGCTGATCGACCACGCGCTGGACCGGCTGGCCGCCGCCGGGATCAGCGATGTGGTGGTGAACGCGCATTGGCACGCCGATCTGGTCGGCGCGCATCTGCGCGCGCGCACCGGCCCGCCGCGCACCGTGCTGCGCCACGAGACCAGCCTGCTCGACACCGGCGGCGCGGTCGGCGCGGCGCTGGCCGAGGGGCTGCTCGGCACCGCCCCGTTCTTCGTCGTCAACGGCGACAGCTTCTGGCTCGACGGGCCGGCACCGGCGCTGGCGCGGATGGCGGCGGCGTTCGCGCCCGACCGGATGGACGCGCTGCTGCTGGTCCATCGCACCTGCCATGTCAGCGGCGATTTCGTGCCCGGCGATTTCGCCATCGACCGCGAAGGCAGGCTGCGCCGGCGCGGCGAGCGCGAGATCGTGCCCTACATCTATGCCGGCGTGCAGTTGCTCGCACCCGGCCTGCTGACCGCCGCCGACAGCGCGCGGTTTTCGATGAACCAGGCGTGGGACCGCGCCATCGAGGCCGGGCTCATCGCCGCCCTGGTGCATGACGGGCTGTGGTTCCATCTGACCCGCCCCGCCGACCTGGTGGAGGCCGAGACCAGCCTGCGCGACCGCGCGCTCGGCGTCACCAGGTAGCCACGGTGGCGCTCGCCTCCATCCCGCCGCACCTGCCCTTCCTCGACACTCTGGCGCGGCGCTGGCTGGACGGCCCGTTCGACCCCGGCGAGGGGCTGCTGCTGCTGCCCAGCCGGCGCGCGGCGCGCGCGCTCGCCGATGCGTTCCTGCGCGTGGGCGGCGGCCGGCCGATGCTGCTGCCGCGCATCGTGGGCATCGCCGCGCTGGACGAGGCGCCGCTGCTGCTCGCCGGCGTTCTGGACCTGCCGCCGGCGATGGACCCGCCCCGGCGGCTGGCGCTGCTCAGCCGGCTGATCCTGGCGCTGGACGGTTCCGCCGGCGAGCCGCGCACGCTCGATCGGGCCTGGCCGCTGGCCGGCGAGCTGGCGCGGCTGATGGACGAGGCGGAGCTGGCCGGGATCGATCTGGCCGCCGCCCTGCCCACCGCCGCCGACCCCGCCTATGCGGTGCATTGGCAGCGCACGCTGCGGTTCCTGGAAATCGTCACCGCCGCCTGGCCGGAGGTGCTCGCCGCCGAGGGGCTGATGAACCCGGCCGCCCGGCTGGTGGCGCTGCTGGCCGCCCAGGCGGCGCGCTGGACCGCCGCCCCGCCCACCGGAAGGGTGTGGGCGGCCGGGTTCGCCGGCGGCGTGCCGGGCCTGTTCGGGCTGCTGCGGGTGGTCGCCGGGCTGCCGGACGGGCTGGTGGTGGTGCCCGGTCTCGACACCGCGATGCAGGAGCCAGTGTTCCAGTCGCTGCTGGCCTCGCACCCGCAGGACGGGCTGGCCCGGCTGCTGAACGGCGCGGGGCTG
>DAHWBL010000498.1 GCA_027323595.1 Acetobacteraceae bacterium
AGCAGGCGGCGCAATATTCGCTGAGCCAGATCGAGCGTGTGCTGGTGCAGATCGTGCAGCGTGTGGCGGCGGCGCGGGGGATCAATCTGGTGCTGCACCGGACCCAGGTGGCGATGAACGCCAACGAGTTCGACATCACCCTGCAGGTTACCGGAGAGCTCAACAAGATCCTGCCCGCGGTGGTGATCCCGCCCGACGGGATGACGATGGCCGAATTCGCCAAGCAGATGCAGGCCGCGGCACCCGCTCCCGCCGCGCCGACGGGCGTATCGGCGACGTCGGCGCCGGCGGCCAAGCCGGTAGTGCCGGCGCCCGGACCGCGGCGGCAGTGATGCGCGGGCTGCCGGTGCCGATGTGGCGGTGATCCCTCCGATCGCCGGCGATCAGCGGTTTTTCGTCGGCAGCGGTCCGCAAACCCTGGGCTCGGTCGCCGCTGCCGCGGGTGGCGAGGTGCCGCCGGCGACCGAGCAGCTTTTGCTCGACGGGGTGGCGCCGCTGCACAGCGCCGGGCCGACGCAGGTGAGTTTCATCGATAATCGCCGCTATCTCGACGCGCTGGCGCAGACCCGCGCGGGGGCGGTGATCGTCGCACCCGCGCTCGCCGCCAAGGTGCCGGCCGGTGCGGTGCCGATCGTGACGCAGATCCCTTATCTGGGCTGGGCGCGGGTGGCGGCGCTGTTTTATCCCGAGCCGCCGGTGCTGGCTTGGGTGCATGAACTGGCGGTGATCGATCCGTCCGCGCGGCTCGGCGAGGGGGTGCAGATCGGGCCGTTCGTGGTGATCGGCGCGGGCGCCGAGATCGGCGATGGCTGCCGGATCGATGCGCATGCGGCGATCGGGCCGGGGGTGGTGCTTGGCGCGGACTGCCGGGTGGGCAGCCATGTCAGCATCAGCCACGCGCTGATCGGCGCGCGGGTGCGGTTGTTTCCCGGCGTGCGAATCGGCCAGGACGGGTTCGGCTTCGCGGTTGGTCCGGCCGGCTTCGTGTCGGTGCCCCAACTCGGGCGGGTGGTGATCGACGATGATGTCGAGATCGGCGCCAACACCACGATCGACCGCGGATCGGCGCAGGATACGGTGATCGGGGCAGGGACCCGCATCGACAACCTGGTCATGATCGGGCACAACGTGCGGGTTGGTCGAAGCTGCGTCATCGTTGCCCAGGTTGGCATTGCCGGCTCGGTGGAGATCGGCGACGGGGTGGTGATCGGCGGCCAGGCGGGCTTTGTCGGGCATGTCCGGGTGGGCGATCGCGTCCGCATCGGCGCGCAGGCCGGGGTGATGGGCGATGTGGAGGCCGGCGCGGAAATCGTTGGGTCTCCGGCGGCGCCGGCGCGCACTGTTTTGCGGGAAATCGCCTGGCTGCGCCGCGCGGTGCGGCAGGCGCGTGGTGATTCTGGTCGGGCTGAAAAGGGCGGACAAGGAGGCGCGGACGGGGCGTGATGGACAGTCTGGAGCAGCATGAACCCACGGCGCCGGCGGCGCCGGACGGACAGACCACCGGCGAGGTGCTCGATATCGCGCGCATCATGCACGCGATTCCGCATCGCTACCCGTTTCTGATGATCGACCGCATGGTGGAGGTGATCCGCGATCACTCCGCCGTGGGGATCAAGAACGTGTCGGTGAACGAGGCGTTCTTCAACGGCCATTTCCCCAACCATCCGGTGATGCCCGGCGTGCTGCTGATCGAGGCGATGGCGCAGACCGCCGCGGTGCTGGTGGTGGAGACGCTGGGCGGTGACGCGGCCGGCAAGCTGGTCTATTTCATGAGCATCGAGGGTGCCAAGTTCCGCCGCCCGGTGGTGCCTGGCGACCAGGTCCGGCTGCATGTGGTGAAGTCGCGCCGCCACGGCAATGTCTGGAAATTCAAGGCTGTGGCAAGTGTGGAGGGCGTCTCCGTGGCGGAGGCGACCTATGCCGCGATGATCATGAACAAGGCTGCCGATTGACCCAGATTGATGCGCGTTCGCTGATCGCCGCCGGTGCCCGGATCGGGCCGGGGGCGCAGATCGGTCCGTTTTGTTCGGTTGGTCCCAACGTGGTGATCGGCGCCGGGGCGCGGCTGATCTCGCATGTGGTGGTGGACGGCCATACCAGCATCGGCGAGGCGGCGGTTCTGTATCCGTTCTGCTCGGTCGGGCTCGCGCCGCAGGATCTGAAATATCGCGACGAGCCGACGCGCTGCGAGATCGGCGCGCGCACCCATGTGCGCGAGCATTGCTCGGTGCATCGCGGCACCGTCACCGGTGCGGGAGTGACGCGGGTTGGCGCGGACTGCATGCTGATGGCGGTGGTGCATGTGGCGCATGACTGCACCATCGGCGACCACGTGATCATCGCCAACAACGTGGTGATGGGCGGGCATGTGCGGATCGGCGACCATGCGGTGATCGGCGGCGCGGCGGCGATCCACCAGTTCGTGCGGATCGGGCGGGCGGCGATGATCGGCGGCGTGTCGGGCGTCGAGGGGGACGTGATCCCGTTCGGCAGCGTGATCGGCAATCGCGCGCGGCTGGCCGGGCTGAACGTCATCGGGTTGCGCCGGCGCGGCTTCGACCGGGCGCAGATTCACGGGTTGCGGCGGGCGTTTCGCGCGCTGTTCGCCGAGCCGGGCGCGTTCGCGACGCGGCTTGCCCGCGTGCGTGAGCAGTTCGACGGCGATCCGTTGGTGGACGAGGTGTTGGCGTTCATCGATGCGGACAGCAAGCGCGGGCTGATCCGCGCGGCGGTCGCGGCGGATGCGCCCGAAGAGGATTGATGCCGCGCCGATGCGGCCGATGCGCGCGTGGTTAGTGAATGGTGGTGGTGCGGCGCGCCGGGGTGGCAAGGGCGGCATCGTCGGCGCCCTCGTCGTGGCAGATTCGCAATGCCTGTTCGATGGCCGCGCGGGTGCGGGCGAGCTTCAGCCCGTCGGCCTCGGCGGCGAGCATATGCAGCCAGTGCAGCAGGCCGTTGGCGGTGACCGGGCGTTCCTG
>DAHWBL010000501.1 GCA_027323595.1 Acetobacteraceae bacterium
GGTGGCGCGAGCGGCCCCGCCCGCGCGCTGGCGGATGCGGCGATCGCCAACCGCAAGCCGCTGGTCACCGCCAACAAGGCGCTGCTGGCGATCCATGGCGCCGAGCTCGCGCGTGCGGCCGAGGCGGCCGACGTGCCGCTCGCCTTCGAGGCGGCGGTGGCCGGTGGCATCCCGGTGATCAAGGCGCTGCGCGAGGGCCTGGCCGGCAACCGCATTTCGCGCGTCGCCGGCATTCTCAACGGCACCTGCAACTATATTCTGACCGTGATGCGCGAACAGCGGCGCGATTTCGCCGACGTGCTGGCCGAGGCGCAGGCGCTTGGCTATGCCGAGGCCGATCCGTCCTTCGACATCGACGGCATCGACGCCGCGCACAAGCTGGCCATTCTCGCCGCCATCGCGTTCGGCCGTCCGGTCGATATCGACTCGGTGCATGTCGAGGGAATCCGTGGCGTCGGCGCACTCGATATCGGCTTTGCCGAGGAGCTGGGGTTCCGCATCAAGCTGCTGGGCATCGCGCGGCGCACCGCGCAGGGGGTTTCGGCGCGGGTGCACCCGGTGATGCTGCCCGCGGCGGCCCAGCTCGCGCGGGTGGACGGGGTGTTCAACGCGGTGGTGGCCGAGGGGGATTTCGTCGGCCCGCTGCTGCTCGAAGGGCGCGGCGCCGGCGCCGGGCCGACCGCCTCGGCGGTGGTGTCCGACATCATCGACATCGCGCGCGGCCGCCACACCCCGGTCTGGGGCGCGGCGTCGGGGGATCTGTCGAACCTGCCGTCATTGCCGATCGATGGGCATGTCGGCGCCTATTATCTGCGGCTGATGGTGCTGGACCAGCCAGGCGTGATCGCCGATGTCGCCGCGTCGTTGCGCGACTGCGGCATCTCGATGGAATCCATGCTCCAGCGCGGCCGGGCGCCGGGCGGCGCGGTGCCGGTGGTGCTGACCACCCATGCCACCGCGGAGCGGGCGATGCGTGACGCGCTGGCCCGAATCGGCACATTGCCGACATTGGTCGAACCGCCGACACTGATCCGCATCGAGCCCGCCTGACCGCAGTTCCGGAGAGCAGCCATGACCATCCAACCGACCCACCCGGTCGATCGCAACCTCGCGCTGGAGCTGGTGCGCGTCACCGAGGCCGCCGCCCTTGCCGCCTCGCGCTGGATGGGCCGGGGTCGCAAGAACGAGGCGGACGGTGCGGCGGTGGAGGCGATGCGCCGCGCCTTCGACACGGTGGCGATCCACGGCACGGTGGTGATCGGCGAGGGCGAGATGGACGAAGCGCCGATGCTGTTCATCGGTGAGAAAGTGGGCTGCGGCGGTCCGGCGATGGACATCGCGGTCGATCCGCTGGAGGGCACCACGCTGACCGCCAAGGGCGGGCCGAACGCGATGGCGGTGCTGGCGCTGGCCGAGCACGGCAATTTCCTGCACGCGCCCGACATCTACATGGACAAGATCGCCGTCGGCGCGAAGCTGCCGCCCGGCGTGGTCGATCTGGATGCGAGCCCGGCGGAAAATCTGCGCAACCTCGCGCGCGCGAAGAAATGCGAGGTCGGAGATCTGGTCGCCTGCATCCTCGATCGCGATCGCCACCAGGAGCTGATCGCGCGCACCCGCGAGGCCGGCGCGCGGATCATGCTGATCTCCGACGGCGACGTGTCGGGCGTGATCGCCACCGCCATGCCGGATTCGGGTGTGGATATCTACATGGGTTCGGGCGGCGCGCCCGAGGGGGTGCTGTCGGCCGCGGCGCTGCGCTGCATCGGCGGCCAGCAGCAGGGACGGCTGCTGTATGAGGATGACAGCCAGATCGCCCGCGCCCGCGCGATGGGGGTCGCCGATCCGTACCACAAATAGTCCGCCGAGGAGATGGCGCGCGGCGACGTGATGTTCGCCGCCACCGGGGTGACCGGCGGGCCGATGCTGCGCGGGGTGCGCCGCTTCGGCAACGGCGCGGTCACCCATTCGATCGTCATGCGCAGCAAGTCCGGCACGGTGCGCTACATCGAGGGCCACCATGATTTCTCCACCAAGACGTGGTCGCCGAACTGAGCCAGGCGACGATGGACGCCCTCGGCGCGTCGGCTGACAGCCTGGTTCTGGGGGTCGCGCGCAGCCTAAGCGGGCGGCGCTGGCTGTGGCGGCCGGCGGAGGATCGGACCAGCCAGGCGATCGCCCAGCGGCTGGAACTGCCGGAGTTGGTTGGCCGTCTGCTCGCCGGGCGCGGGGTGGATGCCGACACGGCGCGGCATTTTCTTGATCCCACGTTGCGCGCGCTGCTGCCCGACCCCTCGGTGCTCGCCGACATGGATGTGGCGGCCGAACGTCTGGCCGCCGCGGTGCGCGATGGCCAGACGGTGGCGGTGTTCGGCGATTACGATGTCGATGGCGCGTGCAGCGCCGCGCTGATCGCGGGGCTGTTGCGCGAGCTTGGGTGCGCCGTGCTGACCCATGTGCCCGACCGCATCACCGAGGGCTATGGGCCGAACGGTCCGGCGCTGCTGGCGCTGGCCGGGCAGGGGGCGCGGCTGATCGTCTGCACCGATTGCGGCACCGCCGGCGCGGCGGCCTTCGCCGCGCTGGATGGGCGGGCGGACGTGCTGGTGCTGGACCACCACAAGGCCGAGGGGCCGCCGCCGCCGGTGCTGGCGACGGTCAACCCGAACCGGCTGGATGACCGCTCCGGCCTTGGCGGCCTGTGCGCCACCGGCATCGCCTTTCTCGCCGCGGTGGCGCTGTTGCGCGCGCTGCGCCGGGCCGGGCATTTCGCCACCCGCGCCGAGCCCGACCTGCTGCGCCTGCTGGACCTCGTGGCGCTGGCGACGGTGTGTGACGTGATGCAGCTCACCGGGCTCAACCGCGCGCTGGTGGCGCAGGGGCTGAAGGTGCTGGCGCGGCGCGACCGCCCCGGTCTTGCCGCCCTGCTGGAGGCCGCGCAGGTGAAGGACCGGCCGAGCGCGATGAGCTGCGGCTTCGCGCTCGGCCCGCGCATCAACGCCGGCGGGCGCATCGGCGATGCGCAGATGGGGCTGCGTCTGCTGCTGTGCGACGACCCGGTGGAGGCGCGCGCGCTGGCCCAGGCGCTGGACGGCGTGAACCGCACCCGCCAGACGGTGGAGGCCGGCATCCTGGACGAGGCGATGGCGCAGGCGGCGGCACAGCTTGATGCCGGGCGCGCGGTTCTGCTGATCGCCGGGGCCGACTGGCACCCTGGCGTGGTGGGGATCGTTGCTGGCCGGATCAAGGAAAAATTTAATCGTCCGGTCGGTGTGGCGGCCGCGTCGGAGGGTGTGCTGCGCGGCTCGGCGCGCTCGGTGCCCGGGCTTGATATCGGTGCCGCGGTGATCGCCGCGCGCCAGGCCGGGCTGCTCACCAGCGGCGGCGGGCATGCGATGGCGGCGGGCTTCGCGCTGCCGGCGTCGGGCCAGGCGCGGTTCCATGATTTTCTGTGCGAGCGGCTTGCCGCCGCCGCCAGCCTGCCGCGCGCCACCGACCTCGTGATCGATGGCGGCGTCGGCGTGGCCGGCGTCACCGAGGCGCTGGCCGACCAGATCAGCCGGCTCGCCCCGTTCGGCAACGGCAACGAGGAGCCGCTGTTCGTGGTGCCGAACGCGCGCCCGGTGCGGGTCGATCGGCTCGGCGCGGACGGTGCGACGCTGCGGTGTTTTGTCGAGGGTGCGTCCGCCGACACGCGTCTGAAAACCATGCTGTTTCGCGCCGAGGACGGCCCGCTGGCCCGCGCGCTGACCGCCCGCCCGGCCGCGCCGCTGCATCTGGTCGGCCAGATACGCGCGGAGGAATGGAACGGCACCCGCGGCGTCGCCTTGTTCCTGCGCGACGCCGCCGAAGCCGCCCCGCATGGCTGATCCGCCACCCCGTCAAGCTTGACCGCTCCGCCCCCCTCCGCTACCTCCGGCCCCGCGTTGTCCCGTTCGTCTAGAGGCCCAGGACACCAGCCTTTCACGTTGGTAACACGGGTTCGAATCCCGTACGGGACGCCACTTTTGGAATGGAACTGCGAAGGCCGGGAGCGGCCGATTTTAGGGCCGACGCGGCGGTAAGCGTCCTCAGCAGATCGCTCTTCGATCCCATGATGCGGACCTCGTCGTCCGCGACCTCGACGCGCTGAGCG
>DAHWBL010000007.1 GCA_027323595.1 Acetobacteraceae bacterium
GGCGGCGGCCACCGGCGCGGTCGATGGCACGGTCGATGGCGCAGTCGTTGGCACGGTTGCCGTCGCGGCCGGTTCCGCCGGCGGCCCGGCGGCGTCGGCTGGCGGCGCGCGCGAGACCGTCTGCGCTGCCGTCTCGGCCCGCCCGCGCAGCCCGGCCGGGTTGGGGCGTTCATCGGGTGCGGCCAGCGCGTCGTTCTGGCCATTGTCGCCGATCAGCGCGTCATCGCCGTTGCCCGCGATGCGCATGCCGCCGGGATCGGCCGGGCGCACCCGCACCGGGCGGGGGTCGGCGCGCACCACCGGCACGCCGCCGCCGCCGCCATGCCGGCCCAGCGACACCGCGCCGATCAGCAGCAGCACCGCGGCGGCCAGCCCGCCACCGATCACCAGCGCCCGCCGGCCGCCATCGGCGTCGGCGGCATGGCGCCGATAGGACAAGGGCGCGGTCGCGCGCGGACCCGCCCGTGGAATATCCAGCTCGTCAAACGCCACGATTCACCGCATCTCCTCCACCGGCGCCACGCCCAGCACCGCAAGCCCCGACCGGATCACCGTCGCCACCGCCTCGACCAGGGCGACGCGCGCCGCGGTCTCGGTGGGATGGTCGGCCTGCAGGAAGCGCATGGTCGCCTCGTCCCGTCCGCGATTCCACAACGCATGGAAGTCGGACGCGAGATCATAGAGGTAGAAAGCGATTCGGTGTGGCTCGCGTGCGGCCGCCGCGCCCTCCACCGTGCGCGGCCAGCTCGCCAGCCGGCGGACCACCGCCAGCTCCGGCTCGGCGGCCAGCGAGCCGAGCTGCGCGCCGGCATCCGCCACCACCCCGGCCGCCGCCGCCGCGCGCAGCACCGAGCGACAGCGCGCATGCGCATACTGCACATAGAAAACCGGGTTGTCCTTGGTCTGCGCCACCGCCGCCGCCAGATCGAACTCCATCTGCGCGTCGGACTTGCGCGTCACCATGGTAAATCGCACCGCGTCGCGCCCGACCTCCTCGATCATGTCGCGCAGCGTGATGAAGCTGCCGGCGCGCTTGGACATGCGCACCGGCACGCCCTCGCGCAGCACATGCACGATCTGGCACAGCACCACCTCCAGCCGCCCCGGCTCCCCCGACAGCGCCCGCACCGCCGCCTGCATGCGCGACACATAGCCGCCATGGTCGGCCCCCCACACATCGATCATCAGCGCCGCGCCACGCGCCATCTTGTCGTTGTGATAGGCGATGTCGTTGGCGAAATAGGTGTTGGAGCCATCGGATTTGCGCAGCGGACGGTCTACGTCATCGCCAAAGCCGGTGGCGCGGAACAGCGTCTGCGCGCGCGGCTCCCAATCCTCCGCCAGCTTGCCGCGCGGCGGCTCCAGCACCCCCTCATAGATCAGCCCGGCCGCTTCGAGCCGACCGATCGCCGCATCCGCCGCCCCCGCCTCGACCAGCGCGCGCTCGGAGCTGAACACGTCATGGCGCACCCCCAGCAGATCGAGGTCCTCGCGCACCCCCTGCATCAGCCGCGCGATCGCATGCTCGCGCACGATGTCGAACCACACCGCCGGATCGGCCACCGACACGCCGGGCCCAGCGAGCGATGCGCCATGCGCGTCCGCCAGCGTCTGCCCCACCGCGACCAGATAATCGCCCTGATATTGCAGCCCGCCGGGCACCTGCGGATCGAAATCCTCGGCCGACAGATCAGCCCCGAGCGCCTGCAGATATCGCCAGTAGCTCGCCCAGGCCAGGGCCGCGACCTGCGCGCCGGCATCGTTGATGTAATATTCCTTGGTCACCACGAACCCGGCCTTGCCGAGCAGATTGGCCAGCACGTCGCCCACCACCGCGCCACGGCAATGGCCCACATGCATCGGCCCGGTCGGGTTGGCCGACACATACTCCACGTTCACCGCGCGGGCCTGGCCCAGATCGCAATCGCCATAGGCCTCGCCGAGCCGCAGAACCGCGCCCACCACCGCGCGCAATGCGTCGGCATGCAGATGCAAATTGATGAATCCCGGACCGGCCACCTCCGCGCGCGCGATCAGCGCGCTGCCGTCGAACGCGCCGGCAAGCCGGGCCGCGATCGCCTGGGGGGCCGCGCGCGCCGCCTTGGCCACCACCATCGCCGCGTTGGTGGTGGCATCGCCATGCGCCGCCTCGCGCGCCGGCCCGACATCGATGCGCGCCAGCGTCTCGGCCGGCAGATCGGGCAACTGGCCCACCAGTGCGGCGATGATTTCCTCGCGCAGCGCGGCGAAAATATTTTCTTCCCGCCGGGCGGCGGCGATATCAGGCTTGGTCATGCGTCCCTTATCCGGCAATCGACAAATCAGTGAGGCGCTTATACTCGTCCAGCGCGAAGCGGTCGGTCATGCCGGCGATATAGTCGGTGATGGTGCGCGCGGCGCGCTCCCCATCCGCCTCGCCGGCGATGGCCCGCCAGTCATCGGGCAGCATCGACGGATCGGCGTGGAACAGCGCGAACAGCTCGCCGGTCACACGCCGCGCCTTGCTGGTCATCCGGTTCACCCGCCAGTGCCGATACATGTGCGCGTGCAGGAAATGCCGGATCGCCTGGTTGGCCTCGGCCATCGGCTCGGTGAAGCCGATCACCGGGCGCCTGGCGCGGCGAATTTTGTCGGGGCTGTCGGGCGCGAGTGCGCCGATGCGGCGGCGGCTTTCGGCCACCAGATCGCCGACCAGCGTGTTGATCACCCGCCGGATCGTCTCATGGCGCAGCCGCGCGGGCGGCACATCGAGGCTGGCCAGCCGCGCCTGCGCCAGTGCCGCGCCCACCACCGGCAGATGCGCCACCTCCGCCGGCCCGAACAGCCCGGCGCGCATGCCGTCATCCAGATCATGCCCGTGATAGGCGATGTCGTCGGCGAGCGACGCGACCTGCGCCTCCGCACTCGCATGGGTGCCCAGATCGAGCTTATGCAGCGCGTTGTATTCGGCGATATAGGCCGGCGGGCGGTGCAGCGGGCCGTTATGCTTGGCCAGCCCCTCCAGGCTCTCCCAGGTGAGGTTGAGCCCGTCGAACCCGGCATAGCGCGCCTCCAGCCGGGTCACGATCCGCAGCGACTGCGCGTTATGGTCATACCCGCCATACGGCTTCATCGCCTGATTGAGCGCCTCCTCGCCGGCATGGCCGAACGGCGGATGGCCCAGATCATGCGCCAGCGCCAGCGCCTCGGTGAGGTCCTCGTCCAGCGCCAGCTCGCGCGCCACCGACCGCGCGATCTGCGCCACCTCGATCGAGTGGGTCAGCCTGGTGCGAAAGAAATCGCCTTCATGATTGACGAAAACCTGTGTCTTGTACTGGAGCTTTCGGAACGCCGAGCTGTGGATCACGCGGTCGCGGTCGCGCTGCCAGGGGCTGCGGCCGCTGGCCTCGGGCTCGGGATACAGCCGGCCGCGGGCGTTGCCGGGGCCGACCGCGTAGGGCGCGGTTTGGGAAAACTGGGTCACATCGGCTGCCAAACTGGAACTGCCGCCGGCTTAATGCGGAACCGCCCGCAAGGTAAGGCCCTGTTTGCGCCTCCATCCGCATCACGGCCCTTCAATCCGGACCCTCCAGCCGCTATGTAGGGTGGATGACCAGCCTCGCCCCCTCCCGCTTCGGCCTGTCCGCCGCCGCCACCCGCCGGGTCGGCGAAATTCTCGCCGCCAACCCCGGCCAGGCGCTGCGCGTCGCGGTGCTGGCCGGCGGGTGCAGCGGCTTTCAATATCGCTTCGAGCTGGAACCGGCCGCCGCCGGGCAGGACGATCTGCTGATCGAGCAGGACGGCGCGCGCGTGCTGGTCGATGGCGCGAGCCTCGACCTGCTGGCCGGCGCCGAGCTGGATTTCGCCGATTCGCTGATGGGCGCGCATTTCTCGGTGCGCAACCCCAACGCCACCTCGTCCTGCGGCTGCGGCACCAGCTTCTCGGTGGATTGAGCCCGCCGTGCGGCTGGCCACCTGGAACGTCAATTCGATCCGCCAGCGCGAGCCCCACGTCGCGCGCTGGCTGGAACGGGTGCGCCCCGACATCCTGCTGTTGCAGGAAATCAAGTGCGAGGCCGCGCATTTCCCCGAATTGTCGTTCGCCTCGCTGGGCTATCGCGCCGAGATCGTCGGGCAGAAGGCCTATAACGGCGTGGCGGTGCTGGCGCGCATCCCCGTCGAGGTCACCCATCGCGCCCTGCCCGGCCTGCCCGACACCGACACCCAGGCGCGCTACATCGAGGTGCGCGCCGCCGGCATCCTGGTCGGCGGGCTGTATCTGCCCAACGGCAATTCCGGCGGCGCCGACGGCTTCGCCGCCAAGCTGCGCTGGCTGGACCGTCTGGGCGACCACGCCGCCGCCATGCTCGACGCACAAACCGATTTCGCCCTGCTCGGCGACTACAATGTGTGCCCCACCGACGCCGATTTCGCCCCCGGCGCGCTGGCCCCCACCGACGCGCTGGTGCGCCCCGAAAGCCGCGCGCGCTTCCGCCGGCTGCTCTGGCTCGGTCTCACCGACGCGGTGCGCGCGCTGCACCCCGCCGCGCCGAACTACACCTTCTGGGACTATCAGTCCGCCGCCTGGGAACGCGACAGCGGCCTGCGCATCGACCATGCGCTGCTCTCTCCGGTGCTCGCCGAACGGCTGACCGCCGCCGCCCCCGACCGCGCCGAACGCGGCCGGGCCCAGCCATCGGACCATGTGCCGCTGGTGGTCGACCTGGCGGACCCGCCAGCCTGAGCGGCGCTATCTCCAGTGCGCCGGCACCCAGACCCAGCCCAGGCCAGCGCGCCGCCAATGCCCCTCGACGAACACCACCGCGCGCCGCCGCACGATCCAGTGCCCACCCACCCAGAAATAGGCGCGCCCGTCCCACCGCCAGTGTCCGCGCTCCCACAAATAGCGCCCCGGCGGACCCGGCGGCGGCGGCGGCGCGGGCTCGATCTGCGGCGCGGGAATCGCCGGATAGGCAGTGACCGGCTGCGCGCCGGCCGCGCCGGCCAGCAGCGTGACGCCAAGGCCCGCGCCAAGCCCGGCGATGAGATGACGACGATGCAGCATGATCCCTCCTGTGAAACGAAATTCGAATTTAACCGGCCATTGTAACAGCCATGTGGCGCGGCCCGGCTTGCCGGCGGCGCGACCGGCGCGATATGGCCACTGATGCCCATCACCCGCCGCCACCTGCTCGCCGCCATCCCCGCCCTGCCCGCCATGGCGTCGCTGCCCGGCTGCGCCAGCGGGCCGACCTGCGGCATCGAGCCGCTGGGCACCGTGCAGCTGGTGTTCGACCAGGGCTCGCTGATGGTGCCGGTGAAGCTCGAAGGCATCCGCGCGCGCATGCTCATCGACACCGGCTCCGAACGCACCACCATGGACCCGTTCGTGGCCGGCCTGCTCAAGCTGCCCGACAACCCCACCCACCTCACCCGGCTCACCGGCGTCGGCGGCGCCACCGAGGTCCGCCGCGACGTGGTGCTGCCCGAACTGTCGATCGGCGAGGCCACCTTCAACGCGGTCAGCCTGGCACTGGTCGACAGCCCGCCGATCAAGGGGCCGCCGATCTCGGGCCTGCTCGGCTCGGACCTGCTGCTGCCGCTCGATCTGGATTTCGATTTCATCGGCGGCACGCTGGCCCTCTACGCTCCGGGCGGCTGCGGCGGCGAGCCGGTGATGTGGTCACAGCCGGCCATGCGCGTGCCGCTCGAACGCAGCGGGCGTCTGGCGATCGTGCGCGCCGTGCTCGACAACACCGAGATTTCCGCGGTGATCGACACCGGCGCCAACGGCAGCATCGTGCTGGCCGAGGGCGCGGACCGGCTGGGTCTGCGCCCCGGCAGCCTCGCCGGCGACCCGAGCACCACCGGCCATGGCGTCGGCGGCAAGCCGGTGGCGATCCATCGGCATCGCTTCCAGAGCTTCCGGGTCGGCGAGCTGGCGATCAACGCCCCGATCCTGTCGGTCAGCGACAGCCGCCTGCCCGGCATCGACATGCTGATCGGGCTCGACATCCTGCGCCAGCAGCGCATGTGGCTGTCGCACACCGCCGGCGCGGTGTTCTTCCAGCGCACCGGCCCGGCCTTCACCCGGCGGGTATGATCAGCGGACCGTGATAGTTATAACGAATATTTTAGTGAAATTCCTATTGACCGCAAACTTTATGTGAATTAGATAATGCAGCATGCTTCAGTCCCATATCATCGAGGTCGATGGGGTCTTCGTCGCCGCCGCGGTCCGCCAGGAGATCGGCTACCGCCTGGTCGCGATCGACCTGCGCGCCGAGGAGCTGGACGGCAGCGTCTGGTCCACCCTGGAGGAAGCCCGCCGGCTCACCGGCGCGCTGGTGCGCACCGGCCGGCTGCCGCTCAACCGGCCCGCCGCACCCCGGCAAACCCAGCCCAACTGACCGCCAGCCGCGTGCCGATGCCGCGCGTACCCGCCGGCCTGCCGGGCGCGCGCAGGTCCGCCCGCGCCAGCACCAGCGGCAGCGCCGCCGCGCGCGGCAATCCAGCGGGGTCCGCCAGCCACGCCCGCGCCTGCCCGGCCAGCAAGTCCAGAACCCCGCCCAGCCGCGCATCGTCGGGCCGCGCCCGCAGCACGTGCGGGTCAAGCCCC
>DAHWBL010000024.1 GCA_027323595.1 Acetobacteraceae bacterium
GGCGTGCTGGAGGGCGGCATCGATCCGGCGCTGTTCGGGCCCGCCTGGCTCGACGCGCTGTGTGACACCGCCGCCGATGCGCCTGCTGACGGGCCGCCGGCAAGCCTCGCTTTTCGGCTCACCGCGCCGGGCGGGTCGGCGGACCCGGCGGCGCACGCGCTGTGGTTCGGCTGGGTGGCGCCGGCGCTGTATGGCTGGCCCGAACGGCTCGCGGCGGGGGTGCGCCGCTGGCTCGCGCAGACCCAGGGCACGCCGCCGCTTTCGCGCGGGCTGGTGATCCTGTGGCATCTGCGCGCCGATCTGCGCGCCGCGCACGACATCGCCACCGCGCCCGGCCGCGCCGGCCTTCTCGGTTGGGCGGGCCGCCATCTGGCCACCGAATATCCGGCCGCGCCCACCATCTCGCCCATCCCCACCTCGTCCATCCCCGCCTCGCCGATCCCCGCCGCGCCGTCGCCGCGCCGCACCAGGCTGCTGCTGACCGGCCAATGGAGCCAGCCCAACGGGCGCGGGCAGGACATCCGCGCCACCGCCGCGGCGCTCATCGCCGCGGGCATGGATGATTTTCTGATCGCCGATCGTGATCTGGAGCTGCTGCGCGGCAATGACGGCGGCGTGCTGGCGCCCGGCCCGGTGCGGGCGGACATCAACATCGTGCATTGCAACGCCGACAGCGCCTTCGAGGACGCGCTGTGCCTGCGCCGGCTTGGCGTCGCCGCCGGGCGGGTGATCGGCGCCTGGGCCTGGGAGCTGGAATTTCTGCCGCGCTGGTGGCGGCATGCGTTCGGTTTTTATGACGAGATCTGGGCGGCGAGCCGCTTCGCCTTTGACGCCTTCGCCACCGAGCGGCTGCGCCCGGTGCGGCTGATGCGTCCGCCGGTCTGCCCGCCCGCGGGGATCGTGCGGTTCGAGCGCGCGCGCCTTGGCATTCCCGCCGACGCCACCTTGTTTCTCGCCAGTTTCGATTATCGTTCGTTTGTCGCGCGCAAGAATCCCGACGCGGTGATCGCCGCCTTTCGCGCCGCCTTTCCCGCTGGCGACGAGCCGGTGTTTTTGCTGCTCAAGACCCAGTCCGCCGTGGCCGACCAGCGCGCCACCCATCGGCTGGTGCGCGCCGCGCGCGCCGACCCGCGCATCCGGCTGTGGGACCAGGTGCTGGCGGCCGAGGAACTGGCCGGGCTGCTGGAGGCGGCCGATGTGTATGTGTCGCTGCATCGCAGTGAGGGGTTCGGTCGCGGTCCGGCCGAGGCGCTTGGCGCCGGCGCGGCGGTGATCGCGACGGACTATGGCGGCACGACGGATTTTCTGAACCCCGGCAACGCGCGCCTGGTTCCGGCCGGGCGGGTGCGGGTGGCGGGCGCGGAGTATGTCGGGGTCGATGGCCAGAGCTGGGCCGAGCCCGGCGTTGCCGAGGCCGCCGCCGCGATGGCAGAGCTCGCCCGCCGCCCGGCAAGAGTCCGACGCCCGATCAACCCCGTCGAAGAAATCGGCAAGGAACTGATCGAGTATCTAAATAATTTCTAAATTAAAAAAGTTCTTTGGTTCTTACTTCCAAGAAAGAACATTCTTCCTTATCGGGCCAGCCCCCTGGCCAACCAGCCCCAGGATGGATAAAAGAGCCGCAAATGGTCCCCAAGGAGCCTCTCCGATGCTGAAAGAATTCGCCGTGGCGATGGCCCTGGTTGCCGCCGTTCCCGCGTTCGCGCAATCAAATGACCAGACCGTGGTGGCCGAGCGCGGCGACCAGAAGCTGACCGTGGCGGGGCTGCGCGGCGCGCTCGCGGTGCTCGATCCCGAGGCGCGGCAGAAGCTGTTGGCCGACCCGGTGGCGCTGGCCGGTTTCGCCCGCGACCGGGTGATCGGCGAGGCGATTCTCGATGAGGCGAAATCGGTCAAATTCGATCAGAAGCCGGAGATCAAGGCCCGTCTCGACGAGGCCCGCGATTCCGCGCTGGTCACCAATTACCTCGCCTCGCTGACCCAGGCGGATCCGAAATGGCCGAGTGCCGCGGAGGTCGATGCGGCCTATGAGGCGAACAAGAGCCACATGCAGTTGCCGGCGCAATATCATCTGGCCGACATCGCCATCGTGCTGCCGCCCGGCGCCACCGCCGCGCAGGATGCCGAGGCGCTGCATCGGGCCCAGGACGCGCGCCGCAAGGCGACCCAGCCGAACGCGGATTTCGTCGCCGTGGCCAGCGGTTTGACCGAGCTGACCGGCCCGGCCAAGGGCCATGGCGACATCGGCTGGCTGCGCGAGGATGCGCTGCAACCGCCGGTGCACGCGGCGGTGGCGAAGCTGGCGCAGGGCGGCGTGTCCGAACCGATCCGCACCACCGATTCCTATCACGTGGTCAAGCTGCTCGGCACCCGCCCGGCCGGGCCCGCGCCGGAGGATGATGTGCGCGCCCAGCTGGTGCAGGCGATGCGCCAGCAGCGCGCGCAGGCGCTCAGCCGTTCCTACATCGAGGGGCTGCTGAAAAAGCAGCCGGTGGTGGTGAACGACGCGGTGCTGGCCGGCGCGGCGAAGTAGC
>DAHWBL010000032.1 GCA_027323595.1 Acetobacteraceae bacterium
ATGGTGGGACAGATCGCCGGCAAGCTGGACGCAGCGACCGGAGTGCTGACCGATCAGGCGACGCGGAATTTCATCGCCGGCCAGTTGGTGGCGTTCGCGGCGTTCGTGCGGGGGTAGAGCGGGCGGGGGTAGAGCGGGCGCGGATAAAGCGGGCGCGGGTGAGGGCCGGCCCCCGCCCGCGCCGCGCCGGTCAGATTTTGAAGCTTTCCACCGTGCTCGGGTGAAACAGCTCCTCGGGCGCCAGACGGCGCGCCGACAGGCCCTGCGCGTGGTGATGGCGCAGGAAGGTTTCCAGCAGATGGCGGTTGGCTTCCAGCCCGTAGGGCCACCAATCCTCGCCGATCAGCTTGCGGGCACGTGCGACGGCCTCCTCGATGAAGGGCAGCGTGACCTTGGAGGCGGACGGGTCCGCGAGGCGATGCTGGGCGAGGTTCTTCGCCGCGGTGAAGGCCTTCAGCGCCGCCATCGGCAGCCAGGGATGCCGCTCGACCAGGGTGCGGCGGATGCCGAGCACATGCATGATCGGGAAGATTTTGGTGCGCGCGTAATATTCGCAGGCCGCCTGCTGGGTGTCGGGGAAAAGATAGCCGACATCGGGGTGGCCCTGCTCCATGCAGGACGGCGCGCGCGGGGCGATGATCGCGTCGATCTCGCCGTCCGCGAGCATCCGGTTCAGCGTCTTGTCCGGGGCCGCGTTGCTGATGCGGATGTCGGGCGGCAGGTCGAGCGCGATCTTTTCGATGCGGCCTGGCATTTCGAGGCCGGCGCGGACCCAGTTCATCTCCGACGGCTTCACGCCGTGGTCATCCTCCAGGATGGCGCGCGCCCAGACGTTGGCGGTGAGCTGCCATTCGGGCAGGCCGACGGTTTTGCCGCGCAGGTCGGCGGGGGATTTGATGCGGTCGGTGCGCACATAGATCGCGGTGTGGCGGAAGGCGCGCGAAGGGAACACCGGGATGGCGACATAGGGACAGTCATTGGCGGCGGTTTTCACGCTGTAGCTGGACAGCGACAGCTCGCAGATGTCGAACTCGGCGTTGCGGAAGGCGCGAAAGAAGATTTCCTCCGGCTCCAGCCACATGAACACCGGGTCCACGCCGTCGATCTGCACGTCGCCGTCGGCGATGGCGCGCACCCGGTCGTAATTTCCGATGCCGATCGAAAGACTGAGTTTTGACATGCCAACCCCCTTGCCGTGTGTGCCCGCTCGCCCGATAGAGTGGGGTGAGGGGCGCGTCAATGTCGCAGCCCGGGCGGCGGTGCCCGGCGATGCGGCGCGGCGGGCCGCGGTGCCAACGAAGATGCGCGGCCCGGTCGCGCCGAAACGGGGAGGAACCATGATGACGACATCCATGCGGATGCGCGCGGCCCTGGCCGGGCTGGCATTGCTGGCCGGACCGTCGGTCGCGCGGGCGGCCGAGCCCTACGAGGTGCAGGTGATCCTGCCGCTGACCGGGGGGGCGGCCTTCGTCGGCCAGGGCCAGCAGAAGGCGCTGATGGTGTTGCAGGATGTGGTCAACCATGATGGCGGAATTAGTGGCCGGCCGCTGGCGTTCGTGTTTCACGACGACCAGTCCTCGCCGCAGGTGACGTTGCAGGTCGCGCAGGGGATTTTGCCGTCGCATCCGCCGGTGATCATGGGCAGCTCGATCGTTGCCATGTGCAACGCCATCGCGCCGATGCTCAAGGCCGGGCCGGTGGATTACTGCCTGTCGCCGGGCGTGCATCCGCCCGAGGGCAGCTTCGTGTTCTCCTCCTCGGTCTCCACCCGCGACATGATGGAAGCCACCATCCGCTATTTCCGGCTGCGCGGCTGGACCAAAATCGCGACGATCACGAGCTCGGACGCGACCGGCCAGGACGCCGACAAGAGCCTGTCCGAGGTGCTGGCGCTGCCGGAGAACGCGTCGGTGAGCGCGATCGAGCGGCAGCATTTCAACCAGGGCGACGTGAGCGTGTCCGCGCAGATCGAGCGGATCAAGCAGGCGCAGCCGCAGGCGCTGGTGGCCTGGACCACCGGGGCGGCGGTGGCGACGATCTTCAAGGGCGCGATCGGCGCGGGGCTCGATATTCCGGTGGCGACGACCAACGGCAACCAGGTCTATGCGCAACTGGTGCAATATGCCGATTTCCTGCCGCGGCAGTTGTTCATTCCCTCGGCGGCGTTTCCGCCGCATCAGGGGGTGATGACGCTCGATCCGAAGGTCGAGGCGGCGCAGCAGGTTTTCTACAAGGCGCTGGCGGCGGCGGACGTGCCGGTGGACAACATGGCCTCGCTCGCCTGGGACCCGGGGATGATCGTGGTGTCGCTGCTGCGCCAGCTCGGGCCGTCGGCGAGCCCGGCGGCGTTTCGCACCGCTCTTGCCGGGCTCAAGGGATTTGCCGGGGTGAACGGGATCTATGATTTCACCGCCATTGCCCAGCGCGGCGTGGGCGTGGGGCAGACGGTGGTCACCCTGTGGGACCGCCAGGCGAAGCTGTGGCAGGTGGTGAGCGCGCCGTCCGGCACGCTGCTGCCGGCGCACTGATCGTTCGGCGATGGCGCTGTTCTATCTCGAACAGGCCCTGAACGGGCTGCAATTCGGCGTGCTGCTGTTTTTGATGGCGGCGGGGCTGACGCTGGTGTTCGGGATCATGAACCTGATCAATCTGGCGCACGGCTCGCTGTATATGCTCGGCGCCTATTTCGCCGCGACGATGCTGACCGCGACCGGCAGCATGCTGCTCGCGCTGCTGGCGGCAACGCTTGCCACCGCGCTGTGCGGCTGGCTGCTGGAGGTGGTGCTGTTCGGCCGGCTATATCGGCGTGACCATCTGGATCAGGTGTTGTGCACGTTCGGGGTGATCCTGTTTCTCAATGAGCTGGTCAGGATCATCTGGGGGCCGGTGGCGCTGCCGATGGACCTGCCGCCGGTGCTGGCGGGCAGCGTGCGGCTGGTGGGGGATTTCACCTATCCCACCTTCCGGCTGGTGATCATTGCGGTGGGCCTGGTGGTGGCGGCGATGATGTTCGTGCTGATCACCCGCACCAGGCTTGGCATGCGCATTCGCGCGGGTGCCGCGGACCGGGCGATGGTGGCGGCCCTCGGCGTGGATATTCGTTCGCTGTATTCATATGTTTTCGCGTTGGGCGCGGCCCTGGCGGGGCTCGCCGGCTACATGGCCGGGCCGATCCTGGCGGTGCAGGTGGGGATGGGGGATTCGGTGCTGGTGCTGGCGCTGGTGGTGATCGTGATCGGCGGCATCGGCTCGGTGCGCGGGGCGCTGGTGGCGGCGTTGCTGGTGGGGCTGGTGGACACGTTCGGCCGGGTGCTGCTGCCCGCGGCGCTGGCCGACATGGGCATCTACACGGTGATGGCGGCGGTGCTGTTTGTTCGCCCCGACGGACTGTTCGCCGCCCGTGGCTGAAACAATGCGAACCTTAACATCGCGCGGCGGTGTGGCGTGGCGCCGGCGGGTGGTGTTCGTGCTGGTGTTCGCGCTGCTGATCGCGGTGCCGATCGTGGCCGGCGCGCTGGGCCAGCCATTCTATATCCGCCTGTTCACCCGCATCATGATCCTCGGGCTCGCCGCCATCAGCCTTGATCTGCTGCTGGGCTATGGCGGCATGGTGAGCCTCGGGCATGCGGCATTCGTTGGTGTCGGCGCCTACAGCGTTGGCATTCTGGCCTATCACGCCGACAATGGCGGGAGGCTGTTCGGGCTGTTCGGCGGGTCGGACGCGGCGTGGATCGTGTGGCCGGTGGCGGTGGCGGTGGGTGGGTTCGCCGCGTTCGTGGTGGGGCTGGTGTCGCTGCGCACGCGCGGGTTTTCCTTCATCATGATCACCTTGGCGTTCGCCCAGATGATCTATTATTTCTTCGTCTCCTGGCAGACCTATGGCGGCGATGACGGTTTGCAGATGATGTCGCGCAACCGCCCGATCGCGGATTTCACCAATGTCCAGTTCTATTGGCTGGTGCTGGTGTGTCTGCTGCTCGCCACGCTGCTGGTGGACCGCGTGATCGGCTCGCGTTTCGGCATGGTGCTGCGCGGCGCGCGGCAGAACGACCGGCGGATGCGCGCGATCGGGGTGCCGGTCTATCGCTACCGGCTCGCCGCCTTCACGCTGGCCGGGGCGATCGCGGCGTTTTCGGGAGTGTTGCTGGCCAACAGCGAAACCTTCGTGAGCCCGGCGACGATGTCGTGGCTGCGCTCGGCGGAACTGATCGTCATGGTGGTGATGGGCGGCATGGGCACCGTCCATGGCGGCATCATCGGGGCTGCGGTGTATTCGCTGCTGGAGCTGATCCTGGGCAACTACACCGAGCATTGGCAGATCATTTTCGGCCCGTTCTTCATCCTGGTGGTGCTGTTCGCGCGGCGCGGATTCCTGTCGCTGGTGTTGGGCGAATCGCGCGAGGGCTAATACCAAATCTTGCGGACCGCGACGCTTCCGCGGTTCGCCGGATTTGGTATGCGCGCGGGTTGGCTGGGTGGCGCGCGCGAAACCAAGGGCCTTGCACCATGGGTCGCGCGCCGCGACACATGGTGTAAGGCGTCCTCAGCCGCTTTGCGCGACCGGGTAGACGATGGCGATGATCTCCACGGTCTCGGCGCCGGCGGGGGTGCGCAGGCTGACCGCATCGCCGACGCGCCGGCCGAGCAGGGCGCGCGCGATGGGCGCGTGCAGGCTGATCTCGCCGCGGGTGAAGTCCGCCTCGTCGGCGCCGATGATGGTGACGCGGCGTTGCGCGCCGGCGTCGTTTTCAAATGTGACGGTGGCGCCGAAGAACACCTGGTCGCGGCGCGGCTGGGCGGCGGGATCGACGATGGTGGCACCCTTGAGCCGCTTGCCGAGGAAGCGCGCGCGGCTGTCGATTTCGCGCAGGCGCTTTTTTCCGTAGAGATAATCACCATTTTCCGACCGGTCGCCATTGCCGGCGGCCCAGGAGACGATCTCGACGATCTTCGGCCGCTCGATCTTCATCAGCGCGTGCAGTTCCGCGGCCAGCCGCGCGTGGCCGGCGGGCGTGATGTGGGTGGGCGCGGTGTTCGCGGGATCGTCGCTGGTCATGATCGCGGCTTTGGCGGAGGGTGGATTGCGTGGCACAGGATCGGGCGCCGATGGAACAAATGCAAGGCAGGGTCGCGGTGCTGCGGCGCGTCGCCACCTATCTGCGGCCCTACCGGTGGCAGATCGCGGCGGCGGGCGCGGCACTGCTGGTCAGCTCGGGGCTGCTGCTGACGCTGGGACAGGGGTTGCGCCGGCTGATCGATCGCGGCTTCGCCGGCGGGTCGCTCATCGGGCTGGATCGCACGGCCGCGGCGATGGCGGTGGTGGTGACGGTGATGGGTGCTGCGTCCAGCCTGCGCTATTACTGGGTGTCGTGGCTGGGTGAGCGGGTGGCCGCGGATCTGCGGCGCGACGTGTTCAGCCGGATCATCGCGCTGTCACCTGCATATTTCGAGACCGCGCGCACCGGTGACCTGCTGTCGCGGCTGAGCGCGGATGTCACCGTGGTGCAGACGCTGGTGGGCTCGTCGCTGTCATTATGGCTTCGCAACGTCGTCACTTTGGTCGGCGCGGTGGTGCTGCTGCTGGTGACCAGCGTGAAGCTGGCGCTGGTGATCCTGCTGGTGGTGCCGGTGGTGGTGGTGCCGGTGATCCTGTTCGGCCGGCGCGAACGCGCGCTGTCGCGCGCCGCGCAGGAGCGGGTGGCCGATCTGGGTGCCTACGCCGAGGAGACGATCAACGCGCTGCGCACCGTGCAGTCCTTCACCCATGAGGCGGTGGACCGGTCGCGGTTTTCCGCGGCGGTGGAAGCCTCGGTTGCCACCGCGCTGCGCCGGGTGAAGGCGCGCTCGGCGTTGTTGCTGAGCGTGATCGTGCTGGGGTTCGGCGCCATCACCTTCAGCCTGTGGGCGGGCGGACGCGACGTGATCGAGGGCCGGATGAGCGGGGGCGATTTGTCGGCCTTCGTGTTCTACGCTGTGATCCTGGCGACATCGGGGGCCTCGCTCAGCGAGCTTTTGGGCGACATGCAGCGCGCCGCCGGCGCGGCCGCGCGGCTGCTGGAGTTGCTCGATGAGCGCCCGCAGATCGTCGCCCCAGACAACCCGCTGCATTTCGCCCGCCCGGTGCGCGGGCGGATCGGCTTTGCCGATGTCAGTTTCCGCTATCCCGCGCGGCCCGACAGCTCGGCGCTGAACCGGCTCGATCTGGTGATCGAGCCAGGCGAGAACGTCGCACTGGTCGGGCCGTCGGGCGCGGGCAAGACCACATTGTTCCAGCTTCTGTTGCGATTCTACGATGTGCTGTCAGGCACGATCAGCATCGACGGGGTCGATGTCGCGCAGGTCGATCCGCTGGAGCTGCGCGGGCTGATCGGGGTGGTGCCGCAGGACCCGGTGGTGTTCAGCGCCAACGCCTGGGAGAATATCCGCTATGGTCGCCCCGATGCGTCCGATGCGCAGGTGCGCGCGGCGGTGGCGGCGGCGCATGCGGAATTTCTGGAGGAACTGCCGCAAGGGTTGGGCACGTTCCTCGGCGAGAAGGGGGTGCGGCTGTCCGGCGGACAGCGCCAGCGCATCGCCATCGCGCGGGCGATCCTGCGCGATCCGCCGATTTTGCTGCTGGACGAGGCGACCAGTGCGCTCGACGCACAATCCGAGCGCGCGGTGCAGCAGGCGCTGGCCGAATTGTCGCGCGGACGCACCACGCTGGTGGTGGCGCACCGGCTGGCGACGGTGCGCCGCGCCGATCGCATCGTGGTGCTGGACCAGGGAAGGCTGGTGGCGCAGGGCAAACACGAGGAACTGGTGGCGGCCGGCGGTCTGTATGCACGGCTCGCGCGATTGCAGTTTTCCGAAGGCTTGGACAGCGGGGTTTAGATATCCACCTCGACCGCGTCGTTCGCGTGTTCCTGGATGAACTGGAAGCGCAGTTCGGGGCGGCGGCCCATCAGGCGGTCCACCATGTCGGCGGTGGCGGCGCGGGTT
>DAHWBL010000034.1 GCA_027323595.1 Acetobacteraceae bacterium
CGTCGGCACCACGCGCCTGCAGGTGAGCGAGCCGCGCATCCCCTGCCGCACCATCGCCGCGCGCTTCGGCGACGACCGCGTGGGCACGACCATGCGCGACACCGGCTGGCGCGGCTTCTACTGCCGGGTGCTGACCGAGGGGCTGGTGCGCGCCGGCGACGCGATGACATTGATCGAGCGCCCCCGCCCCGACACCAGCATCGCCGACATCAAGCCAGGCCGTGGCGCCTCGGGGCTGGACGGCGGAGCTTAACCGGCGTCGCGGCCCAGCCGCGCCCTCGCAGCGTTCAGCCCAGCCGCGCCCTTGCCGCGTTCAAGGACGCCAGGATGCCCTCGGCCTGGGCGCGCACGCCGCCGTTCTCGTGCCGCGACAGCGCATCGGCGCGCAGCAGCGCCGGTGACAGCGCGCCGCGCAGATCGTGCCGCAGGCTGGAGATTTCCGCGCGCAGCCGCTCCGCCTCGCCATCCGCCGCGACGGCCTCGCCCTCAGGCTCCGCCCCCACCGCCAACGCGGCGCGCCCGGCGCGGAACAATTCGCGCAGGAAATCCGGCTCGGGGTTGAGCTTGGAGGTGATCGGCAGGTCCGCCAGCGCCTTGTCGGCGGCGTAGCTGTGCAGCCGCACGCCGGCCGGCAGCATGGACAGCTCGGCATCGAGCGCGGTCTGGAAGGCGATCTCGTTGACGCGGTTGAGGATTTCGGCGGAATCGCGCGGCACGCCGGGGCGGGTGCGCGGCTGCACCCGGATCAGCAGCAGATCATCCGGCGGCCGGGGGTGCATCAGCGGTGCCAGCGGCGGATTGCCCGAATAGCCGCCATCCCAGTAATGCCGCCCGGCGATGCCGACGGCGGGAAACACGAACGGCACGCAGGCCGAGGCGAGCAGCGCATCCACGGTGATCGTCTCATTGTCGAAAATCACCGCCTGGCCGGTCTCCACATCGGTCGCGCCCACCGCGAGGCGGGGCGCGCCGGGCAGGCGCAGCGCGTCGGCATCGAACAGGTCGCGCACCACCGCGCGCAGCGGATTATGGCCGAACGGGTTGAGCTGGGCGGGCGAGAACAGCCGTCCGGCCGCCTCCATGCTGGCCCAGGCGAGGTTGTTGCTGAGGTCCCAGCCGAACAGCCAGCGCTCCAGCGGCCCGCGTGAGAGCGGCCCGGCATCATGGGCGCGGCCGATCTCCTGCCACAGGGTGCGCAGCCCGGCGCGGGCGGCCTCGGGGCCGCCACGGGCGAGGCCCTGGGCCACCACCAGGGCGCACAGCGCGCCGGAGGACACGCCGCACAGCCGCGCTGGACGCACCCCCTGCTCCAGCAGCCGGTCGAGCACGCCCCACGCGAAGGCGCCATGCGCGCCGCCCCCCTGGATCGCCAGCGCGATCGTCGCTTCCTGCGGTATCGAGCCGGTCATCTCGTCAGGATGAAGGCCGGGCGATGCGAATACAAGGCCACCTGGGACAAGGCCACCTGTCCCGCCCGGCCTTGCCTTCCCGGGACGGCTTGCCTATACAGCCCGGCCTGATGGCTGCCCGGCATGTCCGCGCGGCCCCGCCTGTTTGGTTTTGTTCCTGTCTGGTCTGTTTTGGCCGCAACCCGTGTCGTCCGTGCCCGATCGCACGGCCGGCCCGCCCCCGGCCTGGAGAGAGTGTCTTGAAGCGCACCTATCAACCATCGAAGCTGGTTCGCAAGCGCCGTCACGGCTTTCGTGCCCGCATGGCGACCGTCGGCGGCCGCAAGGTCCTGGCCAATCGCCGTGCCAAGGGCCGCAAGAAGCTGTCCGCCTGAGGAGCGCGTCGTGGCGCCCCATCCGGCGCCCTTGCCGCCACGGCTGAAGCGCCGGGCGGAGTTCCTGGCGGTGGCGCGCGGGCGCAAGGCGGCGTTGCCGTCGCTGGTGCTGCAATCCCTGCCACGGGGCGACGATGCGCCGGCCAGGCTCGGCTTCACCGTCACCCGCAAGGTCGGCAACGCGGTGGTGCGCAACCGCACCCGCCGCCGGCTGAAGGAAGCCGCGCGGCTGCTGTTCGCCGCGCGGGCGGCGGCCGACGCGCCGGTGCTGGGGCATGATCTGGTGCTGGTCGGCCGCGCGGCCACGCGGGCCCGGCCTTTCGCGCTGCTGATCGACGATCTGGCCACCGCGCTGCGCAAGGCCGGCGTGCCCAACAAGGCCAGCGTGCCCAAGGCCAGCGTACCATGAGCCCGCCCGCGCGGGTGCTGGTGCTGTTGGTGCGCGCCTATCAATATTTTCTGCGCCCGCTGCTCGGCGCGAACTGCCGCTTTGATCCGCACTGCTCGGCCTATGCCGTCGAGGCGATCAGCCGGCATGGCGCCTGGCGCGGGCTGCTTCTTTCAGTGTGGCGTGTGCTGCGCTGCAATCCCTGGCACCCGGGCGGACCGGACCCGGTGCCGGACCACCCATTCCGGCGGAAGGGCCTGTCGGCACGTTGATGGACCAAAAGCGCATGTTTCTCGCGATCGCCCTGTCGATCGCGATTCTGCTCGGCTGGCAGTTCGTGGTGCGGCCGATGCTGCCCGCGCCGCCAGCCCCGGTGGTGACCTCCACGCCCGAGCCGTCCGCCGGCCAAAAGCCCGCCGCGACGGCAAGTGCCGCGGCGATGACCGCCACCGCCGCGGTGCCGCGCGAGGTGCCGCGCGTGGCGATCGACGCGCCGCGGGTGCATGGCAGCATCGCCCTGCTCGGCGCGCGCATCGATGACGTGGTGCTGCGCGACTATCGCGAGACCATCGCGCCCGACTCGCCGCAGGTCCGCGTGCTGGAACCCGCCGCCGACGCGCAACCCTATTACGTGCAGTTCGGCTGGACCCTGCCGCCAGGGGCGGCGGCGGTGAAACTGCCCGACGGCAACAGCCTGTGGACCGCCACCTCGCCAGGCGCGCTGACCGCCACCCACCCGCTCACGCTGGCATGGGACAACGGCGCCGGGCTCGCCTTCGAGATCGCAATCTCGATCGACGACAACTACATGTTCCAGGTCAGCCAGAGCGTGCGCAACGGCACCGCCGCGAGCGTTGATCTGCTGCCCTGGGCGCGCATCAAGCGCGACTACACCCCCACCACCGAGGGCTACTACATCCTGCACGAGGGCATGCTGGGCGTGCTCAACGGGCGCCTGCAGGAGACCAAATACAGCGACGCCAAAAAGACCGGCGAGGCGCATGACGGCGTCGCCTATTCGGCCACCAGCACCGGCGGCTGGGCTGGCTTCACCGACAAATACTGGCTGGTCGCGCTGGTGCCCGACCAGACGCTGGCGAGCGCGGTGAATTTCCGCCATGTCAGCATCGACGGCCATGACGGCTACCAGGTGGACCTCGCCACCGCCGCGCCGCAGGCCGTGGCCGCCGGCGCCACCGCCACCGCGAGCACCCGGCTGTTCGCCGGCGCGAAGGTGGTGCGGCTGCTCGACCGCTACGAATCCGCCGACAACATCCCCAACTTCGACAAGGCGGTGGATTTCGGCTGGTTCTACTTCCTGACCAAGCCGATGTTCTACGCGCTCGATTTTCTCTACGGCCTGTTCGGCAATTTCGGCCTCGCCATCATGGGGCTGACGATCTGCGTCAAGGCGCTGTTCTTCCCGCTCGCCAACAAGGCCTATCGCTCGATGAGCCGGATGAAGACGCTGGCGCCGAAAATCCAGGCGCTGCGCGAACGGCTGAAGGACGATCCGGCGAAGATGCAGTCCGAGATGATGGCGCTGTACCGCGCCGAAAAGGTGAATCCGGCCTCGGGCTGCCTGCCCATGGTGGTGCAGATTCCGGTTTTCTTCTCGCTCTACAAGGTGATCTTCGTCACCATCGAGATGCGCCAGGCGCCGTTCTTCGGCTGGATCCATGATCTGTCGGCGATCGATCCGACCAACATCTTCAACCTGTTCGGCCTGCTGCCGTTCGATCCGGGCGAGCTCACCCCGTTCCTGCATCTGGGGGTGTGGCCGGTGATCATGGGCATCACCATGTGGCTGCAACAGAAAATGAACCCGCCGCCGCCCGACCCGGTGCAGGCGAAGATGTTCCAGTTCATGCCGCTGATCTTCACCTTCATGCTCGCCCGCTTCCCGGCCGGCCTGGTGATCTACTGGAGCTGGAACAACACCCTGACGGTGTTGCAGCAATGGCTGATCATGCGCCAGACCAGACGCCTATCGGCCACGCCGGCACGCGGCTAGGTCGGTCCCGCTGTTCACCCCCGCCCCACCCGACGACGCGGCGATCGAGGCCGGGCGCAAGCTGTTCGCCGCCCCGGCGCGGTTTTACCACGGCACCCAGCGGCTCGACCAACTGCCGCCGCCCGGGCGCGCCGAGGTTGCCTTCGCCGGGCGCTCCAATGTCGGCAAATCCTCGCTGGTGAACGCGCTCACCGGCCACCGCGCGCTGGCCCGCGCCTCGGGCCAGCCGGGGCGCACCAAGCAGCTCAATTTCTTCGATCTGGGCGGCCGTCTCGTGCTGGTGGACATGCCCGGCTACGGCTACGCGCAGGCCGCGCGGTCGGTGAAGGAGGACTGGCAGGGGCTGATGTTCGACTATCTGCGCGGCCGCCCGACGCTGCGCCGGGTGGTGCTGCTGCTGGATGCGCGCATCGAGGTGAAACAGTCCGATCTGGATGTGATGGAGCTGCTCGATCGCGCCGCCGTCACCTACCAGCTGGTGCTGACCAAGGCCGACGCGCTCAAGCCCGAGGCGCTGGCGCGCAAGCTCGAAGCGGTCGGCGCGCTGATCCGCGGCCACACCGCGGCGTTCCCCCACGCACTGGCGACCAGTGCGACCACCGGCGCGGGCATCGACCTGCTGCGCGCCGAACTGGCCAGCCTCGCCGAGGGCTTCGACCCCGGCGCCATGCCCTCGGCTTGACCACACGGCCCGCGCGCGGCAGATGCCCCTCACAGAGACCAGGAGCATGCGATGAGCGGCACGTCCCCCGACCCGGCGCCGAGCCCCCACAGCGCCGCCGAGCAGGCGCTGATCCTCGCCAAGGCGCTGCCGTTCCTGCGCCGCTATGCCGGCGCGACGGTGGTGGTGAAATATGGCGGCCACGCGATGGGCGACCCCGCGCTGGCCGACATGTTCGGCCACGACATCGCGCTGCTGAAGCTGGTCGGCATGAACCCGGTGGTGGTGCATGGCGGCGGCCCGCAGATCAACGACATGCTCGCCCGGCTCAAGATCCAGTCGAATTTCGTCGATGGCCTGCGGGTGACCGACGCGGCGATGGTCGAGGTGGTGGAGATGGTGCTGGCCGGCACCGTCAACAAACAGGTGGCCGGGCTGATCAACCGCGCCGGCGCGCTGGCGGTGGGCATCTGCGGCAAGGATGGCGGGCTGATCCGCGCCAGGAAGCTCGCCCGCACGGTGCGCGACACCGACAGCAACATCGAACGCGCGCTCGATCTGGGGTTCGTTGGTGAACCAGAACATATCGACGTGCGGGTGATCCACGCCCTGACCGGCGCGGGGCTGATCCCGGTGATCGCCCCGGTCGGCGTGGGCGCGGACGGACAGACCTACAACATCAATGCCGACACCGCCGCGGGCGCCATCGCCGGCGCGCTCGGCGCGAGCCGGCTGCTGATGCTGACCGACGTCGCCGGCGTGCTCGACCGCGACCGCCGGCTGATCCCCGAGCTGAACCTCGATGAGGTCGCGCGCAACATCGCCGACGGGGTGATCACCGGCGGCATGATCCCCAAGGTGCAATGCTGCGCGGACGCGGTGAAGCAGGGCGTGAAGGGCGCGGTGATCCGGGATGGCCGCCAGCCGCATGTGTGCCTGCTGGAGCTGTTCACCGAGGGCGGCATCGGCACCATGATCGTGCCGTAAAAGATCAATCGCTTTCGGCGGTGCTGTCGCGATGGACATGCACCGACATCAGGATGCCGAAGCCGAACATCACCGTCAGCATCGCCGAGCCGCCATGCGAGACCAGCGGCAGCGGCACCCCGCCGACCGGAATCGCGCCCATCACCATGGCGATGTTGACGACGGCATACATGAAAAAATTGAACGAGATGCCGAGCGCCACCAGCCGGCCGAACTGGTTGCGGCTGCGCAGCGCGATCCACACGCCGCCGAGCACGATCAGCATCAGCAGCGCCATCAGCGCGGCGGCGCCGACGAAACCGAATTCCTCGCCGATCATGGCGAAGATGAAATCGGTCTGTTTCTCGGGCAGAAAATTCAGATGCCCCTGGCTGCCCTGCAGCCAGCCCTGCCCCCACATGCCGCCCGAGCCGAGCGCGATGCGGCTTTGGATGATGTTGTAGCCCGCGCCGAGCGGATCGCTTTCGGGATTGAGAAAAGTGGTGATGCGCGCACGCTGATAGTCGTGCAGATGGCTGTAGGCGAGCGGGGCCGCGATGCCCGCGCCGATCATCACCAGCGCGAATTTCCACAGGCGCACGCCCGACGCCAGCATCACCGCCCCGCCGAGCAGCGCGGTGATCACCGCGGTTCCCAGATTGGGCTCCTTCAGGATCAGCCCGACCGGCAGCAGGATCATCAGCACCGGCGGCAGCACGAACAGCGGATTGCCGATGCGCTCATGGCTCGCCTTGTGGAACCAGTGCGCGAGCGCCAGCACCAGCGCGATCTTCATCAGCTCGGAGGGCTGCATCTCCTGCCCGCCGATCATGATCCAGCGCTGCGCGCCCTTGCCGACATGGCCGATGCGCAGCACCAGCACCAGCAGGCCCACCGAAAATCCGTAGAGTGGCCAAGCCAAACGCTCGATCAGCCGCAGATCCACCATGCCGATCGCCAGCATCATCACCAGCGCCACGGCGAAGCGGATGATGTGGCGGTTGGCATACAGCTCCGGCGCGCCGCCGGCCGAATAAAGCGCGACATAGCCAACCGACGCGAGCGCGCACAGCAGCAGCACATAGAACCAGTTCACCCGCCACAGCCTGGCGGTGATCAGCACCGTCGGCCGACGGATCAGGCGCGGTTGAACGATCATCTCGCGCCGCCCGTCGGCACGGCGGCGCGCGGGTCACCCAGCGCCAGCTTCTGGCCCGCCCGCGCCGCCGGGTCGAGCCGCAATGCCGCCTGCATGATGTCGCGCCCGAGCGGTGCCGCCGCCGCCGCGCCGGCATTGCCGTGCTCCACCACCACCGCCACCGAATAGCGCGGCTGGTCATAGGGCGCGAAGCACACGAACAGCGCGTGCGGGCGAAATTCCCACGGCAGGTTCTCGGATTTGAAGCCGTGCTCACGCTGTTCGCGCGACACCCGGCGCACCTGGCTCGATCCGGTCTTGCCGGCGAGCTGCACCACCGGGTTGGCCAGCCGCGCGATCGGCGCGGTGCCGCCCTGCTCGTTCACCACCGCCCACATGCCCTCGCGCACCGCCCGCAGGTCGCGCTCGGGAATGTCGAGCACCGGCCAGTCGGCTGCATCCGCGCCGGCGCGCATGCGCCCGTCCACCGCGCGCACCAGATGCGGCTGGATGATCCGCCCGGTGGACAGCCGCGCGACATAGGTGGCCAGTTGCAGCGGCGAAACCTGGATGTAGCCCTGGCCGATGCCGGTGACGATGGTGTCGCCGATGTTCCACGCATGGCCGCGCGCCATCCGCCATTCGCGCGTCGGGATCAGCCCGCCGCGCACGCCGGGCAGCTCGATATCCAGCGGCACGCCCAGCCCCAGGCGGTGCGACATCGCCGCGATCTTGTCGATGCCGGTGCGCCGGGCCACCTCATAGAAGAACACGTCGCAACTGTTCTTGAGCCCGCCACGCAAATTCAGCATGCCGTGGCCGTTCTTGCTCCAGCAGTGAAACCGCGTGTCGCCCAGATCGAGATAACCGGGGCAGTTGATATGGTCGTTGACGGTGAGCGTGCGCGCCTCCAGCGCGGCGAGCGCCACCGCCATCTTGAAGGTGGAGCCCGGCGGATACAGCCCCGAGGTCGCCTTGTTGATCAGCGGCGCGGCGCGGTTGGAGGTCCATTCCTTCCACTGCGCGCCCGACACGCCCGAATTGAACAGCGACGGATCGAACGACGGCGTGGTGGTGAGCGCCAGCACCTCGCCGTTGCGCGCGTCGAGCACCACCGCGGAGGCGGATTCGTCGCCGAGCACATCCAGCACATTTTGTTGCAGCTCTGCATCGATGGTGAGCGCCACGTCGGCGCCGCGCTGGCCCTCGGTGCGGCTGATCTCGCGGATCACCCGCCCGACCGCGTTCACCTCCAGCTGCACAGAGCCGGCCGAGCCGTGCAGCGATGCCTCCTGGCTGAACTCGATGCCCGCGCGGCCCACCCGCATGCCCGGCAGCGACAGCAGCGGGTCGGCGGCGACATCGGCCTCGTTGGGTGGCGCGACATAGCCGACCATGTGGGCGAATTTCGGCCCGAACGGATATTCCCGCGTGGTGCCCAGATCGACGACGATGCCGGGCAGATCGGGCGCGTTGACCTCGATGCGCGCCATCTCCTCCCAACTGAGAAACTCGCGCAGCATCAGCGGAATGAAGCGGCGATGCTTGTGCATCTCGCGCTCCACCCGCGCGCGCTCATGATCGGGCAGCGGCACCAGTTGGGCGAACGCATCCAGCGCGGCGGCGATGTCGGGGGTTTCCTCGGGGATCAGCAGCGCGCGCCAGTTCAGCCGGTTGCCGGCCAGCACCACGCCGGCGCGATCGATGATGCGCCCGCGCGGCGGCGCCAGCAGCCGGCCCGAGACGCGGTTGCTTTCGGCCATGGTGGCGTAGCGCCCGCCCTCGGTGATCTGCAGCCGATACAGCCGGCTGGCCAGATAGCCCATCGCGCCGATCTGTGCCGCCCCGATCAGCAGCGCGCGCCGCCGAAAGCCGGTCGCGCGACGCGCCTCCTGGTCGCGCCCGGGGGTGGCGAAACTGCCGCGACGCGGTTTCAACTCCGGCCCCCGCTCAACCGGCCGATGGGTCGGCGATCAGCCGGCCGAGCCCGCGCAGCAGCACCGCCAGCGCCGGATAGATCGCGATCGCCACCGCCGCCTGGAACAGCATGGGCGCCACCGGCAGCAGCCGCAGCGACAGCAGGCAGAACAGCAGCCAGTCCAGCGCCGAGGCGGCCAGCGCGACCGCCGCGAAGCTCGCCCACAGCAGCGCGAAATGCCGCCCCAGCAGCGTGCGCCGCCAGCGCAGCACCACCGCCTGGAGCAGCAGCAGGCTGAGCAGCATCACCCCCACCGGCGCCAGCCCGAGCAGATCGGCGAGCAGCCCCAGCACGAACACCACCGGCGGCGACAGATCGATCGGCCGCAGCACCGACCAGTGGAACACGCTGACCATCGCCAGCGCGGGCAGCAATTGCGCCTGCCCGGGCAGACCCACCGGCGCCGTGGCGAGCAGCAGCAGCGCCAGCGTGACCGCCGCCGGCATGGCGTGCCGCGCCGCGAGGTCGAGCCGGCGGGCGGGGGTCAGATGCGGGCGGATGCCGGGGCGACGATGGTCCATGGCTGCTCCTGCTGCGACCCCGCGCGCCACCGGCCTCAGCGCCGTGCATGCTCGCCATCCCTGGCCGCGGGCTCGGCGGCGCGCGGCGGGTCGGCCGGGCGCAGCCCCTCCAGCCCGTAATCGAAAATCCGCACCAGTTCCAGCCGGTTGAGATCGGCCACCAGCTCCACCTCGGGCACATGGCTGGCGCTGTAATGCACGGTGCCCACCGGCAACCCGGCGGGGAAGGCGCCGACCTCCGCGGAGGTGACGATGCGCTCGCCTTCGCTCGGCTCGGTGCCCTCGGTCCAGTACATCAGCCGCGGCCGCGGACCGTTGGTGCCGACCAGCAGGGCGCGCCCGCGGCTGTTCTGCAACGTCACCGGCACCCGGCTGTTGAGATCGGTGAGCAGCATGATCCGCGCCGAGCGCGCGCCGACCTGGATCACCCGCCCGACCAGCCCCTGCGCGTCGAGCACGATGCGCCCGCGCGTCATGCGGTGGCCCGGCGGCAGCGCCACCAGCACGGCGCGGGCATACACACCGCCTGCGTCATCGACCACCCGCGCGGTGACGAAGCTGACCGCGGCGTCGGGCACCCAGCGCAGATGCGCCTTGAGCAGCGTGTTCTCCGCATCGAGCGCCATCGCCACCGCCTGCCAGCGCCGCAGGGTCTGGTTCTCCTCGCGCAGCCTGGCGTTCTCGCGGCCCATCTCGACCAGCCCGAACAGCTCCTGGGCGGTGTCGCGCACATGCATCAGCGGCGGCGCCACCAGCCCATAGAGCGGCGACAGCAGATCGCCCAGCGCGACGCGCGCGCGCTCGGCCAGCACCGCGTCGGCCTTGCCGAGCAGCATCATGGCGAACGATGCCGCCACCAGCACCGGCAGCATCAGCCGCGCCAGCGCGTGACGGGTGGGAATCGACAGACGGATCACCGCCGCTTGCCCCTCAACCGGCCCTCCCGAACAGGGCCATCACTTCGCCAGCATAGGCCGAACGGCCGCCAGCGCCAGCGGTCGCACCCGGCTAATACATCGATGACAGCACGCTGCGCAGACGCTTCAGCTCTTCCAGCGCCCGTCCGGTGCCCAGGGCCACGCATTGCAGCGCGTCCTCGGCCACCACCACCGGCAGGCCGGTGGCGTCGCGCAGCACCTGGTCCATGCGGTGCAGCAGCGCGCCGCCACCCGACAGCACGATGCCGCGATCGACGATGTCGGCGGCGAGTTCGGGCGGCGTGTTCTCCAGCGCCACCTTCACCGCCTCGACGATCTGGCCCACCGGCTCGGCCAGGCTCTCGGCGATCTGGTTGCGGCTGACCAGCACCTCGCGCGGCACGCCGTTCATCAGGTCGCGGCCCTTGACCTCGCGGTAGTCGCCATCCTCGGGCCCCTGGCTCGCCGCGCCGATCTCCATCTTGATCCGCTCGGCCGAGCTTTCGCCGATGAGAAGGTTATGGGTGCGGCGGATATAGCTGATGATCGCCTCGTCCATCTTGTCGCCGCCGACGCGCACCGAGCGCGCATACACGATGCCGCCCAGCGAGATCACCGCGACCTCGGTGGTGCCGCCGCCGATATCGACGATCATGCTGCCCGAGGGCTCGGTGACCGGCAGGCCCGCGCCGATCGCGGCCGCCATCGGCTCCTCGATCAGCAGCACCTTGCGCGCGCCCGCGCTCTCCGCACTTTCCTGGATGGCGCGACGCTCGACCGCGGTGGAGCCCGACGGCACGCAGATGATGATCAGCGGCGAGGCGAAGCCGCGGCGGTTATGCACCTTGCGGATGAAATGCTTGATCATTTCCTCCGCCACCTCGAAATCGGCGATCACGCCGTCGCGCAGCGGGCGGATCGCCTGGATGTTGCCCGGCGTGCGGCCCAGCATCTGCTTGGCCTCCTCGCCCACCGCGAGCACGTGCTTCTTGCCGCGCACCTCGGTGATGGCCACCACCGACGGCTCGGCCAGCACGATGCCGCGGCCCTTCACATAGACCAGCGTGTTGGCGGTGCCGAGATCGATCGCCATATCGGCGGACATGATACCCAGCAGGCGAGAAAACATCAGCGGCGATCCTATTGAGATTGGGCGGGAACGAGGTGCGCAGGGGCTTAGCGTCGCTGGCAGGCGCGCACAAGGGTCCGCCGCCGATCCCGCCCAGCGGATTTGGATGAACTCTTTATAATAAAAATTCTTTGGTTCTTTCTTTTAAGAAAGAACGTTCTTTCCTGCAAGAAAAAACCAAATAACTCCTGGAATTTATACTCAAGGTTTGAGACGCGCCTGCCCCATCTCGCCGGGTTCGGTGCGGGCGCGTTTGACCAGCAATTTGTTCAAGGCATGGATATAGGCGCGCGCCGAGGCGACGATGGTGTCGGTGTCCGCGCCCTGCCCGTCCACCAGCTTGCCGCCCTCTTCGAGGCGAACGGTGGTGCGGGCCTGCGCGTCGGTGCCCTCGGTCACCGCGCCGACCGAGAACAGCACCAGCCGCGCATCATGCGCGAAGGCGGCGCGCAGCGCGTTGAAGGTGGCGTCCACCGGGCCGTCGCCGTTGGCCGAAGCGGTGTGGGACACCCCGTCCACCTCCAGCTCCAGCTCCGCGCGCGCCGGCCCGCGCGAGCCGGCATGCACGTCGAGCGCGACGAAGCGGACGCGCTGGTGGTCGCGCACCACCTCGTCATCGACCAGCGCCACCAGATCCTCGTCGTAGACGATCTTCTTGCGGTCGGCGAGCGCCTTGAAGCGCACGAAGGCGTCGTTGATCTGGTTGTCGCCGAGCTCGCCATAGCCCAGCGCGCGCAATTTGTCGCGAAACGCCGCCCGGCCGGAATGTTTGCCCATCACCAGCGAGGTTTTCGACCAGCCCACGCTTTCGGGGGTCATGATCTCGTAGGTGGCGGCGTTCTTCAGCATGCCGTCCTGATGGATGCCGCTTTCATGCGCGAAGGCGTTGCGCCCCACGATCGCCTTGTTGGGCTGCACGTCGAAGCTGGTGATGGTGGCCAGAAGCCGTGACGTTTTCAGGATTTTCTCGGATTTGATGTTGTTCGCATAGGGCACGGCGTCATGGCGGGTGCGCAGCACCATCACCGCCTCCTCCAGTGCCGCGTTGCCGGCGCGCTCGCCGATGCCGTTGATGGTGCATTCCACCTGGCGCGCGCCCGCACGGATCGCCGCCAGCGTGTTGGCCACCGCGAGGCCCAGATCATTGTGATTATGCGTGGAGAAAATCACTTTCTCCGCGCCCGGCACACGCTCGCGCAGCATGGTGAAGATGCGCGCCATGTCCTCGGGCAGCGCGTAGCCCACGGTGTCGGGCACATTGATGGTGGTGGCACCCGCGATGATCGCCGCCTCCACCGCGCGGCACAGGAAATCGGGCTCGGTGCGGCTGCCATCCTCGGCCGACCACTCCACATCGTCGGTATGCTGGCGCGCGAGGCCGACCGACGCACTCACCGCCTCCAGCACCTGCTCGGGCTCCATCCGCAGTTTGTATTTCATGTGCAGCGGACTGGTGGAGATGAAAGTGTGGATGCGCTTGCGCGCGGCCGGCGCCAGCGCCTCGGCGGCGCGCAGGATGTCGCCGGGGGCCGAGCGCGCCAGCCCGCAGATCACCGGCCCGCGCACCTGCTCGGCGATCATGCGCACGCTGTCGAAATCGCCCATCGAGGCGATGGGGAATCCGGCCTCCATCACATCGACGCCAAGCTCGGCCAGCGCATGCGCCATCCGCAGCTTTTCCTCCAGATTCATCGAGAATCCGGGCGACTGCTCGCCGTCGCGCAAGGTGGTGTCGAAAATGATGACGCGGTCGTCGGCCAGCCGGCCGAAGGAGGGATGCTCGATGCTCATGATGTGCCTGCTCTGCTGGGCCGCCGATGCGGCGCGGAGAATCTCGAAAAGCACCTGGCGCGTGGCGGCCAGGGTATCACCCCTGAGCCGGTCGCGCGTGACCTATGCCCAGGGGGTGCTAAGTCGAAGCAGGAGGAGCGCGATGAGCCCGCCGGCGATTGCCGGGGCATCGTGCGCGATCAGGGCCTGGGAAGCGCTGGACATGAAATCAACCTAGCACACAGGGCCGGCCCGCCCGCAAGCGGCCCGGCCCTGCGCCAGACGCAAGGCTCGTGTGACACCAAATTTCGCGGACCGCGACTCTTCCGCGGTCAGCGACACGTGGTGTGAGTCCTTTTAGTTCTTCGCCTTGTCCACCAGCCGGTTCTTGCCGATCCAGGGCATCATCGCGCGCAGCTTCTCGCCCACCGCCTCGATCGGGTGTTCGGCGAGCCGCCGGCGGGTGGCCTTGAAGCTGGTCTGGCTGACCTTGTTCTCCAGCATCCAGTCGCGGGTGAACCGGCCGGACTGGATATCCTCCAGCACCCGCTTCATCTCCTTCTTGGTCTCCGCCGTGATCAGCCGCGGGCCGGTGACATACTCGCCATATTCGGCGGTGTTGGAGATCGAGTAGTTCATGTTGGCGATGCCGCCTTCATAGATCAGATCGACGATCAGCTTCACCTCGTGCAGACACTCGAAATAGGCCATCTCGGGCGCATAGCCCGCCTCGGTCAGCGTCTCGAAGCCGGCCTTGATCAGCTCGACCAGCCCGCCGCACAGCACCGCCTGCTCGCCGAACAGATCGGTTTCGCATTCTTCCTTGAAGGTGGTCTCGATGATGCCCGCGCGCCCGCCGCCGATCGCCGAGGCGTAGGACAGCGCGATCTCCAGCGCATTGCCCGACGGATTCTGCGCCACCGCGACCAGGCACGGCACGCCGCCGCCCTTCTGATATTCGCTGCGCACCGTGTGGCCGGGGCCCTTGGGCGCGATCATGAACACATCGATGTCAGAGCGCGGCTCGATCAGATTGAAATGCACGTTGAGCCCGTGCGCGAAGGCAAGTGCGGCACC
>DAHWBL010000035.1 GCA_027323595.1 Acetobacteraceae bacterium
GAACACCAACCTAGCCAAAAAAAGGCCGCGACTCAATTGCTGGAATTTGGTATTCTCGGAATAAGAAAGCACTTGCCGTCGATCTGCCCATACTCTCAATCAGAATTCCGTTCCCGAAGCGGGAACATTGCTCGGAACGCGCGACCGCTCGCGGCGCGTATTCGGCGGGAACGCCACAATGCCGATCCGCCACCGCCCATCCGCCAGGCCAGGGCAAATGGTCGCCTGACGTCGCCGCCTCGAACCAAGCCATGAGGAAATATGCCAGATCATCACGACGCGATGCCGGTCGACGCACTGATTTCGCGCATCGCCCGGCGAGTGATGCCGATGGTGGTGCTGGTTTATCTCATCGCCATCATCGACCGCGCCAATGTGGGCTTCGCCAAGCTTCAGATGGTGACGGACCTGCACATGACCGAAGCGAGCTACGGTTTCGCGTCATCCCTGTTTTTCGTCAGCTATCTGCTGTTCGAAATTCCCAGCACGCTCGCGGTCAGCAGGTTCGGTGCCAGACGATGGCTTGCGCGCATCATGTTGACCTGGGGGCTCTGCACGATCCTGCTCGGATTCAACACGACGTCGGGCGGGTTTTACCTGCTGCGCTTTCTGCTCGGACTGGCCGAGGCCGGCGCCTATCCCGGTTTGATCTTCTATATCTCGCTGTGGTTTCCACAGTCATATCGTGTGCGCATGATGGGCGTGCTCACGCTGGGCAGCGCGTTCGGCAACATGTTCGGCTCGCTCCTTGGCGGACCGTTGCTGGATCTGGGCGGCACGTTCGGCCTGGCGGGCTGGCAATGGGTGTTCGTCGCCACCGGGCTGCCTGCGATCCTGCTTTGCGCCGCGCTGTGGTTCGGCCTGCCCGATACGCCCGCGCACGCGAAATTCCTGACCGATGCCGAGCGCCGGCAGCTTCAGGCGGCAATGGACCGCGAGCCGCCGACCGAGACCGCGCACGGCAATCCGCTCAAATTGCTGTGGAACCGGCATGTGCTGTTGCTGTCCGGCCTCTACACGCTGATCCTGACCTCGCTGTATGGCGTGATCTATTGGCTGCCGACGGTCGTTCGCGGGTTTCACGTCTCCGGCACGCAGAACGGGCTGATCAGTTCTGTTCCGTGGGCGGTGGCCGCGATCGCACTTTTCATCATTCCCCGCCGTCTCAGGCAGCAGAACCAAACCCTGCGCGCGGCCTGCGCGATCGCGACGGTGGGTGTGTTCAGCTTCGTCGCCGCCGTGATGCTGCCCGCCCCGTGGATGCGCATGCTGGCGCTGTCGGTTGGCACACCGTGCGTGTCGCTGATGTTGCCGTGCTTTTGGTCGCTGCCGTCGCGCCGGTTCAAGGGCGTCCAGGCGGCCGCCGCGATCGGCTGCATCAGCATGCTCGGCAATCTCGGCGGCGTCCTGGCGCAGAACCTGATGCCCCTGGTGTCCGCGGCCACCGGAAGCGCCGGCGGCGCCATGCTCGTGCCGGCGGTGTGCCTCGCCGCCGCCGCGCTGA
>DAHWBL010000050.1 GCA_027323595.1 Acetobacteraceae bacterium
GCCGATTTCCGTTCGTTGCTCCAGGAACAAGGCCATGGCCCCGGCCCGTTCGGCGCCAAGGGCATGGGCGAAGGCACCATGCTGCCGGTCGCCAGCGCCATCGCCAACGCCATCGAGGACGCCATCGGTGTGCGCATCACCGAATTGCCGATCACACCCGAGCGCGTGCTGCGCGCAATAGAAAATCATAAGGAAAGATCAACATGATTTCCCACAATGCCGGCCGCCGTGCCATCCTCGCCGCCGGCGCGGCGAGCCTCGCGCTGCCCGCCATCGGCCGCGCCCAGTCAGCGCCGGTCAAGGTCGGCGTGCTGCTGCCAACCTCGGGCATCCTGGCCTATTCCGGACAGGTCGCAGCACGCGGCATCCAGCTCGGTGCGGCACTTGGTCGCGGGGCCGGCGGCCCGGCCATCGAGATCGTCAACTACGACACCCAGAGCAAGCCCGACACCGGCCGGCTCGGCGTCGAATCGCTGGTCCGCGACGGCTGCTCGGTGCTGATCGGCGCGTGGGATTCAGCCGCCACCATCTCCGCCGCGCAGGCCTGCGAGGCAGCGAAAGTGCCAATCGTTGTCAACATCGCCTCGGCACCGCAGATCACCGAGCAGGGCTTCACCCAGTTGTTCCGCAACTTCACCCCCGCCGGCGTGCTGATCCGCGCCGCCGTGCAGCGCATCAAGGAAGCCACCGACAGCCGCTCTCCGCGCCCCGCCACCGCCGTCGTGCTCTACGCCAACGACACCTTCGGCAACGCCATCCTCGGCGCGCTCGACAAAATCTGGGCGCAGCTCGAAGTGCCGATCAAGATTCTCGACCGTATCGGTTACGATGAAAAGGCGCGCGACCTCTCCGTCGAGGTCGCCAAGGCGCGCGCCACCGGTGCCGACATCCTGCTGCCGATCACCCGCGTCAATGACGCGATTTCCATCGTCCGTGAGATGGTCAAACAGAAATGGAACCCGCAAGCCATCATGAGCCCCGGCAGCCCGGGGCCATACGAAAAATCCTTCACCGACGCGCTCGGCAAATATGCCGATGACTACATGGTCAGCGTGCCCTGGTACGACCCACGCAACCCCACCACCCGCGCGCTGGTCGCCCGCTTCGAACGCGAGAATCCCGGCCAGCGCTTCGAGCTGAACGCCGGCTTCTCCTGCGAGGCGGTGCAGATCGTGCTCGACGCCCTCATCCGCGCCCGCTCGGCCGACCCGGCCGCGATTCACGCGGCACTGCGCACCACCAACATCGCCGACCACCCGATGTATGGCGGGCCGATCCAGTTCGACGCCAAGGGCCAGAACAACAATATCGGCTGCGTGCTGCTGCAGGATCGCGATGGCGCCCCGCTCGTCGTCGGCCCCGCGGAGGTGGCGATGGGCGAGGTGCGCTACCCGCTGGTTCCCTTCGACAAACGCTGAGTCGCGTGCTGCTTTCCTGGCTCAACATCCTCGCCGGCGGCGTGCTGATCGGCATCGTCTATGCACTGATCGGCTCGGGGCTGACGATCATGTTCGGGGTGATGCGGGTGGTGAATTTCGCTCATGGCGAAATGGTCGTCGCCGGCATGTATATGGGCTATTTCGCGCACAGCCTGCTCGGACTGCCGGCACCACTGGCCGCCATCATCGCGGCTGTGGTGATGTTCGCCTTCGGCTATCTGCTGCAACGCCTGCTCGTGGAAAAATTCATGGCCAGGCCTCAGCATATCCAGTTCATCCTGTTCATCGGCATCGCTCTCGTCATCACAGGTCTGCATCTGGCGATATTCGGCCCCGACGCCCACGCGGTGGACGGCCCGATCACCTTTGCCACCATTAGCCTGGGCCCGCTCAGCCTCGATCTGGTTCGCGTGCAGGCCGCGGGGGGTGCTGCGGTGCTGATCCTGTCGCTGGTCCTGTTCCTCCGCCTCGCCCCGCTCGGCCAGGCGATGCGCGCGGCTGCCGACAACCGCACCGGCAGCCTGGTCATCGGGCTGAACGTGCCGCGCATCTGCGCATTGGCCAGCGGCATCGGCGCCGCCTGCGCGGGTGCCGCCGGCGCACTGATCAGTCCGGTATTCGACACCGAACCCTATCTGGGCCTCGAATTCACCTTGATCGCCTTTGTCACTGTCATCGTCGGCGGACTTGGCAGCCTGGCCGGCGCGCTCGTCGGCGGCGTGCTGATCGGGCTGGCCGAGGCCTCCGCCGCCCTCGCCATCGACCCGCAGCTCAAGACCGCATTTTCCTATGGCCTGTTGCTGCTGGTGCTGCTGCTGCGCCCACGCGGATTGTTTGGCGCCGATGCAGGTTGATCGCCGTCTTGGCTGGATCGCCGGCGCGGCGCTGTTCGCCGGCTGCGCCATCGCCGCCCCCTGGCTCGATGGCTTCACCATGTCGCTGCTGACGCTGGTGTTCCTGTTCGCCTGGTTCGGACAGGCCTCGAACCTGGCAATGGGCTTCACGGGTCAGCTTTCGCTGGGTCACGCGCTGTTCGCCGGGCTTGGCGGCTACGCGGTGGTCATCATCACCACGCGCTACGGCCTGTCGCCGTGGTTCGGGCTGCTGATCGGCATGCCGATCGCAGCGGCAGCGGGTGCCGCGATCGGCTGGCTGGCGTTTCGTTTTGGTGTGCGCGATGTTTATTTCGCGCTGCTCGCCATCGCCGTTGCCGAGATGATGCGCGTGATCTTTTCCAACTGGAATTTCGTCGGTGGCACAGGCGGCATATTCCTGCCCGCCTTGTCGCCCACCAACGAGCCTCTGCGCACCCTGCGCGGCGGCGCGCTGTTTTATTACGCAGCGGCATTGTTTCTCGCCACAGCCGGCACCGCGCTGCTCGCCTGGCTGCGCGGCGCGCGGATCGGCTATCTGTGGCGCGCGCTGCGCGATGACGAAGCCGCCGCGCGCGCACTGGGCGTTCGCGCTCCCCTGCATAAAATTCTTGCCTGCGCGATCTCCGCGGCGATGACCGCGCTCGGCGGGGCGCTGTATGCGCATCTCAACGGTGTCATTTTCCCCGACAGCATGATGGGCATGGCCTTGTCCATCCAGATCATCATCGGCCCCATCCTGGGCGGGCTCGGCACGGTGTTCGGCCCGCTGGTCGGCGCACTGGTGGTGGTGCCGCTCGGTGAGATCAGCGGCACGCTCGGACAATCCCTCGGTATCAGCGGGATGAATTCGATCGGCTATGGTCTCGCCCTGATCCTTCTGATCGGGCTTCTGCCCGGCGGTCTGTGGCCGGCCATCGTCGCGGGCGTGCAATCGCTGTGGCGGCGGCGATGAGCGCGCCGTTGCTGCAACTGCTGGGCATCAGCCGTCGCTTCGGCGGCGTTGCCGCGCTGGACGGCCTTGATCTCGATCTTCCGCAAGGCGGCATCACCGCACTCGTCGGTCCCAACGGCGCGGGCAAGACCACCTGCTTCAGCATCATCGCCGGCGCGCTCAGCCCCACCAGCGGACAGGTCAAATTCGCCGGCGAAACCATCACCGGCCTGCCGCCCGAATCGGTCTGCCGTCGCGGCATCGCCCGCACCTTCCAGGTGGTGCGCCCGATGCGCGACCTCAGCGTGCTGGAGAACGCGATGATCGGCGCGTTCGGATGGACCCGCCACGTCGCCACCGCCCGGCTCGCCGCCGCCGACGCGCTCGCCATGGTGGGCCTCACCGCCAAGGCGAACGCCGCCGTCGGGCATCTCACCTTGCCAGACCGCAAGATGCTCGAACTCGCCCGCGCCCTGTCCACACGCCCGCGCCTGCTGCTGCTCGACGAAGTGATGGCCGGCCTGCGCCCGACCGAGGCAGACGCTGTGGTCGCGGTGCTGCGTCGCCTCGCCGCCGGGGGGCTGACCATCCTGCTGGTCGAACACGTCATGCGCATCGTCATGCAGGCCGCCACCCGCGTCGTGGTGCTGCATCACGGCGCGCTGATCGCCGACGGCACCCCCGCCCAGGTGGTGCAGGACCCGCGCGTGATCGAGAGCTACCTTGGCGCCAGCCCCACGGACCCGCCATGAGCACCGGTGACACGTTGCTCGAAGTGCGCGATCTGGAGCTCGCCTATGACGGCACGGTCGCGCTCGATGGCGCGCGCCTGCTGGTCCGCGAAGGCGAATTTGTGTCCGTCGTCGGCGCCAATGGTGCCGGCAAGACCAGCCTGATCCGCGCCATCGCCGGCATGCTCACACCGCGCGGCGGCCAGGTGTCGTGGCGCGGCACCGAAATCACCGGGCGCAAGCCCTGGCAGGTCTGCGCGCTCGGCATCGCGCAGGTTGCCGAAGGGCGGCAATTATTCGCTGCACTCAGCGTGGCGGAAAATCTGCGCCTGGGCGCCACCGCCCGACGCACCGGTCCGGCCGCCCGCGCGGCGGCGATGCGGCGCGTGTTCGCCCTGTTTCCGCGCCTCGCCGAGCGCCTCACCCAGCGCGCCGGAACTCTGTCGGGCGGCGAGCAGCAGATGCTTGCCATCGGCCGCGCGCTGCTCGCCGAGCCGGTGCTGCTGATGCTCGACGAACCCTCGATCGGGCTCTCGCCGGCGATGACGCGCACCATGTT
>DAHWBL010000080.1 GCA_027323595.1 Acetobacteraceae bacterium
GATGCCGAGCAGATCAGCGGCCACCTGCGCGAAGGTGATGGCGTGGCCCTGGCCCTGCGAATGGATACCCAGAGTGATCGTCGCGCTGCCGGTCGAATCAAAACGGATTTCCGCACTTTCGGGCCACGGCGCGCCAACCGGTCCGGCGGCGATCTCGATCGCGTTGGCAAGGCCGATCCCGGCCAGGCGTCCGCGCGCCCGCGCCGCCTGTTGGCGCTGCGCGAAGCCGGCCCATTGCGAGAGCTTCAGCGCCTCGTCCATGTTGCGCTCGAACTCGCCGCAATCGTAGCTGTACAGAAAGCCGGTGTCGTACGGCATTTGCGAGGGCGCGATCATGTTGCGCCGACGCAGCTCGATCCGGTCGACGCCGATGCGTTGCGCCGCGAGGTCGATCAGCCGCTCCACCGCGTAGATCGCCTCCGGCCGTCCGGCACCACGATATGGCGAGGTCGGCGGTGTGTTGCTGAACGCGCCCACGACCCGGGCGCTGATGTGGGGCGTGCGATAAACACCAGACAGGCCACCAAGATTATTCACCGGCGTATGCAGCCCGTTGAACGAGATATAGGCGCCGATGTTGGCCACCGTCTCCACCCGCAACGCGGCGAACATTCCTTCGGAATCGATCGCCAGCGTCACCGTGGTGTCGTTGTCGCGGCCATGGTGGTCGGCCAGAAAGCTTTCCGAGCGCTCGCATATCCACAGCACCGGGCGGCCGATCCGCCGTGCGCCGATCAGCGCCAGGGCATATTCAGGAAACGGTGATTCCTTCAGCCCGAACGCCCCGCCGGTATCGGGCGAGACCACCCGCAGACGATTGCCGGGGATGTGCAGAATTCGTCCCGCCAGTTCCTCGCGGATATAATGCGGGTTCTGCACACCGGCATAGAGCGTGAAGCGATCTTCCGCCGGATCATGCAGCGCGAGCGCGCCGCGCGGCTCCATCGGTGCGGCGATGACCCGATTGATCGGATAGTGCAACGTCACCCGATGCGCGGCGGCGTCGATCGCTCGGTCCACGGCGGCGCGATTGCCAACTTCGTGAACAAAGCAGATATTATCCGGCACCTGCTGCCAGACCGCCGGCGCCGCGGGCGCGATTGCGCGCCGCGCCTGGGTCACCGAGGGCAGTGGCTGCCAGCCGATATGCAGCGCCTCGGCGGCGTCTTTTGCCTGCTCTATGGAGTCGGCGAACACCGCCGCCACCACGTCGCCGGCGAATCGCGCGCGATCGGTCGAGATGACGCGATAGGGCGGAACGAAATTCGGCCGGCCATCGGCGTTCCTTCGCGTCACCCGCGAGGTGAAGCCGCCCATGGCCATGATCTGCGGGTCGGTCCCGGTGAGCAGCAGGCGCACACCGGGCATGCGCGCGGCCGCCGTGGTGTCGATGTGGCCGATCCGCGCGGCGGCGAAGGGCGACCGCACGACGAACATCCTGCAATGATCGCCCGGCGCCAGATCGGCGGTGTAGCGGCCAAGACCGCGCAGCAGCCTGGCATCTTCGGTACGCAACAAGGACCGGCCCACATGCCGCAGCGTCATCATCAAGCTTCCAGCACTGACAACCGCACAATAGATCGCACTCTGATGGTGTCAACGCGGCCTGCCGCGCGCGCCGACCATGGGCGGTCGATGATCAAGATCAATGACCAGGCACGGATTGGCGGCCATGCTGCGATGATTGGAGGAAGCATGCAGGAAAAACCCGCCGTCGCGCGTAATCCGTGGTGGATCGTCCTCGGCTCGGTGCTCGGCCTCACGGTGGGCAACGGGCCGGTGATGCAGTTCACCTTTGGTGTCTTCGTCAAGCCGCTGACCGCGCAATTCGCGTCTGATCGTGGCACCATCTCGCTCGCGCTGACGCTGGGGCTGCTGCTCACCGGGCTTTGCACGCCGGTCGTGGGGCATCTGGTGGACCGCTTCGGGGTGCGCGCGGTGAGCCTTCCCGCCATCACGCTGTTTGCCCTCGCGACCGTCTCGCTTGGGTTTTTCGCTGACAATGCCGTCGCTTTTCTGGTCATCTACGCCATCATGGGGGTGTTCGCCGCCGGGCAGACGCCGCTGCCTTATGCCAAGGCGGTGTCCGCCGCCTTCGACCGACAGCGCGGCCTCGCACTTGGCGTCACCATGGCAGGCGTTGGGCTTGGCACCGTGCTGCTGCCCATGTTCGCGCAGATCATGATCGGCGCGGTGGGCTGGCGCGGGGCCTATGTCGGGCTTGGCGGCGTGTTGTTCGTGGTCGCGTTCCCCGCCGTGCTGTTCCTGCTGAAGGACGGTCGGCCGATGCATCAACGCGGCCCGGCGGCAGACCAGCAGCAGACCGGCATGACCGGTGGCGAGGCGGTGCGTTGCGGCAGTTTCTGGCTGTTGGGCGCGGCATTTTTCTTTGTCGCGCTCGCCTGCGCGGGCATGCTTGCGCATATCGTCGCGCTGATGACCGATCGCGGCGTGCCCGCGCGCGAGGCGGCCGCGGCGATCAGCCTGGGCGGCATGGCGATGATCGGCGGGCGGCTGCTGTCGGGCTGGCTGCTCGACCGCGTGTTCGCCCCGCATGTCGCGCTGGTGTTCGTGCTGTCGCCGCTGCTCGGGGTTGGGTTGCTGCTGCTCACCCACGGTGCGGGCGTTGCCATGGTGGCGACGGTGCTGGTCGGCATCGGGCTTGGCGCGGAGGTGGATCTGATCGCTTTCCTGATCAGCCGCTATCTGGGGCTGCGCGCGTTCGGCCAGATTTATGGCTATCTGTTTCTGGCCTTCCTGGTCGGCTCCGCGCTGGGGCCGTTCCTGATGGGATTTTCCTTTGCCAGAACCGGCAACTATGGCACGACGATGATCGGGTTCATGCTGGGGCTGGGGGTGGCCGCGACGTTGCTGATGCGGCTTGGCGCCTACCGCTTCGGCGGCAACGATGCGCGCGCGGAGCCTGCACCCGCCCGAGCCTGAAGGGGGCGTCGCATCTCATCCTGCCGGTGACGCACCAGGGCTGAGCGCGCCGGCCAGCCGGCCGCCGGCGGCGTGCCAGGCGAGCACGCCGCGCCCGGCCGCGGCACCGGTGGCAAGGCATGCCTGGAGCAGATACCCCCCGGTCGGCGCCTCCCAATCCAGCATTTCGCCGGCCACGAACAGGCCGCGATGGCGGCGCAGCATGGAATTGCCGTCCAGTTCCGCCAGCCGGATGCCGCCGGCGGTGGAGATGGCGCGGGTGATGGGCGCGCAAGACTCCAGACGCAGCCTCAAGGATTTGATCATGTCGATCAGCGATGACGGGTCGCCCGCGTGCCGCGCCTGCTGCACCAGCCCGATCGCCACCGCCGACAGCCCGGCGCGCTTGCGCAGGATGTTGGACACGGATTGGCTGCCGCCGCCGGCCAGGCGTTCGGCGAGCGCGGGCGCGCTG
>DAHWBL010000097.1 GCA_027323595.1 Acetobacteraceae bacterium
ACTACCTGTGGTTGTGTGGAAGATTGCGTTCGGGTCGTTGGTCGAGGCGAACAGGAAGCTGTTGAAGGTCGGCGCGGAGGTGTCGGTGTTGGACAGGCTGAATTCGAAATCATTCTTGCCGTAGACCAGGGAATAGCCGCCGCCGCTGGGGTTGTTGCCGATGGTCATCGAGCCCATGCCGCCATAATTATAGGTGACGGGGGTTGTGTAGGCGATGTTGAGCGTGTTGACGGTGACCAGGGAGCTGCCGGTGACGGCGGGGTCGAAAGTGAGCGTGAACGAGCCGGAGACCGTGGCGACCGGTATCGTTCCTGTCCCAAATTCTCCAAAATTAGACGCCGTGAAGCTATAGGTGTCAGTTACCAGGACAGCGCGGGCAGAAAAACTGACCAGCGCTCCGGAAACCACGACCAAACCCGCAACTAATTTCAGACCCGAGGCACGCATGACTTGGTTGCCCTTGTTGAGTGACTGTCTGATTAAACCATACAAATCCGTAATCATCAAGAGATTTGTTAATTTTGAGGAAAAATCCGTCGGTCCGCGGCGGCCGCGCGCCTCGCGAGGCGCGTCGCGAAGGTGCGCAAGTGGTGGAGCTTATTGCAAGCCGGCCATGAAGCCGGCCAGGTCCGCCGCCACCAGTTCGGGCACCTGTTCGGCGAGGTAATGTCCCCCGGGCAGCGCGGTGCCGGTGACGCTGGCATCGCCGGTCACCTCGCGCCAGCGCGCGCGCGGGTCGTACCAGCCGCCCAGCCGGCCCGCTTGCCCCCATTGCACCCGCACCGGGCAGGCCAGCCGGCGGCCGGCGCGGCGGGCCACCGCCTGGTCCAGCCGGTCCCGCGTCGCCGCCGCGCGCAGCCCTTCGCGCAGGCCGGTCATCGCGGCGGGATCGTTGGCGGCGGCGAGATAGTCAGCCAGCGCCTCGGGGGCGAAGAAGCCGCCCTGCCCGGCGTCGCCGGTCTTGAACCAGACGTCCGGCGAGAGGCTGACCACCTGCTCGGCGAGCGGGCGCGGCTCGAAGAACCACAGGCCTTTATATTGGCCGAGCGATGCCGCCATGTCGTCGCAGGGCATCGGGGTGTCGGGCACGGCGTCGAGCGCGGCCAGCCCGCGCACCTGGTCCGCGGCGGCGAGTCCGAGCGCGAGGGCCACGATGGTGCCGCGCCCATGGCCCGCCACGACGAAGCGCTGGCCCGGCAGGAGCTGGTGCATCAGCGCGCGCATGTCGGCCGCCATCGCGGTGGCGCCGTGGGCCGCATGGTCGGGGCTCGCCGGGGGCTTGACCGAGCCGCCATGGCCGCGCAGATCGGGGCAGATGATGGTGTGGCGGCGTGCCAGGAGCGGGCCGACCGCGTGCCACATCGCATGGGTCTGCATCGCCCCGTGCAGCAGCAGCACCGCCGGGCCGGAGCCGGCCATGCGCAGCCGAAAGCGGCTGCCGGGCAGCGGGCCGTCGGCGAGGATGAGGTCGGTCGGCGCAATCCCATCAAAAAACATCGTCAGCAACCTAATCGTCATCCGTTTGCCGCACACCGGATGGCGCACAGCGTGGTTTTTTACATGCAGGATGATCTGGGCACATCTGAGGCAAGCGCGTCCGCCGGGGCGCGCGGGCTGGACCCGGCCGACTGGTCGGGGCTGCGCGCGCTCGGCCATCGCATCATCGACGATCTGTTCGATGGATTCGAGGGGCTGGCGGACGCACCGGTCTGGCGGCAACTGCCGGCCGGGCTGCGCGCCGGGCTGCGCGCGCCGCTGGATGATCGCGGCGTCGGCGCCGAGGCGAGCTATGCGGAGCTGCGTGACACCGTCATGCCGTATGCCAGCGCCAACAACCATCCCGGCTTCATGGGCTGGGTGCAGGGCGGCGGCACCGCCGTCGGCATGCTGGCGGAGCTGATCGCCGCCGGGCTCAACCCCAATTGCGGCGGGCGCGACCATGCCGGCATCGAGCTGGAACGCCAGGTGATCGGCTGGTCGGCGCGGATGCTGGGGCTGCCGGAGACCGCCGGCGGGGTGCTGACCAGCGGCAGCTCGATCGCCAATTTCATCGGCGTGCTGGCGGCGCGCACCGCCGCACTGGGGCCGGGAGTGCGCGCGGCCGGGATCGCCGGGGCGCCGCTGGTCGCCTATGCCGGCACCTGCGCGCATGGCTGCGTGCCGCGCGCGCTCGACATGGCCGGGCTTGGCACCGACGCGCTGCGGGCGATCCCGGCGGCACCCGGCGCGGGGATGGATGTCGCGGCCCTGCGCGCGGCGATCGAGGCGGATCGCGCCGCCGGGCGGCTGCCGTTTCTGGTGGTGGCCACCGCCGGCAGCGTCGATACCGGCGGCTTTGACGATCTGGGCGCGATCGCGGCGATCTGCGCGGAGTTCCGGCTCTGGCTGCATGTCGATGCGGCGTTCGGGGCCTTCGCGGCGCTGTCGCCGGCGCTGGCGCCGCTGTTGGCCGGGATCGAGCGGGCGGATTCGGTGGCGTTCGATTTCCACAAGCTCGGCCAGGTGCCCTATGACGCCGGCTGCGTGGTGGTGCGCGACGGCGCACGGCTGAGCGCGACCTTCGCGCAATCGGCCGCCTATTTGGGGCGCGAGTCGCGCGGGCTGGCGGCCAATTCGCCCTGGCCGTGCGATCTGGGGCCGGAATTGTCGCGCGGGTTTCGCGCGCTCAAGGTGTGGATGACCATCAAATCCTACGGCGCGGCGCGGCTGGGCGCGGTGACCGAGGCGGCGTGCGCGGTGGCGCGCGCGCTGGGGGCGCGGATCGCGGCCGAGCCCGCGCTGGAGCTGCTGGCGCCGGTGGCCTTCAACATCGTGTGTTTCGCGCCGCGCGGGATGGCGGGCGCGGCGGTGCGCGAGCTGGTCGCGGATGTGCAGGAATCGGGGGTCGCGGCCCCCTCCACCACCATCATCGACGGGCGCACCGCCATCCGCGCGGCGATCGTGAACCACCGCACCACCGCCGCCGACACCGACCGGATGGTGGACGCGGTGCTGGCGCGGATCGGGAAATGACCCGATGTCCTGATCGGGCCATGCGGTGGGCGCATGCGCGCCCTGCCCGACCCGGCGTCATTGCCTCTTTAATTCGACCGTTCACCGTCGATATGCTGCAATGCAACATAGATCAGGAGCCGGGCGATGAATTCCGATGAAGATACCGGCAGTTCGGTGCTGATGGTGGTCGCCGGCATCGCGATCATGGCGGGGATGGCGGTGAGTGCGGCGATGGCGGCGGTGCGGCAGGCCAATGACCCGATGGCGCATATCGGCGACATCATCGCCTTCAACCGTCCGGTCGATATTCTGCCGCCGCGCAATGTGGTGGCGCGGCTGGCCACTCCGGCGGGCGGGGAATGCACGCTCGATCTGCAGAAGCTGTCCAATGGCGGCGGCAGCCTGGTGGTGGAGGCGCTGGCCGACGCCGAGCGCATGGTCTACCGGCTGCACTGGGCCGGCCCGGCGGGCTCGGACTGCGGCAGCGTGGCGGATCTGCTGATCGGCGCCGACGACATGGACAATCTGGCCGCCGCCGCCGGCGGCTTCGGCGTGGACCGCAAGACGCTCGCGCTCGGCACCCCGGTGAACACCGCCTTCGCGCCGAACTGAGCCAGGATCAGGCCAGAAAGCGGTTCACCTCGGCGGCATATTCGGCGGCGTGGTCGGCGTAGCTGGCGTGGCCGGCGCCCGCGATCTGCCGTTGGGTGGCACCCGGAACCAGCGCCGCGAGGGCGGCGACGCCGTCGGGTTTGGTGACGCGGTCCGCGGTGCCGACCATGACCAGGGTCGGCGCGGTGATGCCTGGCGCCCAGCCGGCGACGTCACCCTGGGCGAGCAGCCAGACCGCCGCGGCGTAGCCAAGTGGATCGACCGCGGCCATGGTGGCGCGCACGCGCTCCAGGATCGCCGGATCGGTGTCCGGCCCGACCATGTTGGCGGCGCGCTTGTCGGCCATGCCGACCGGGCCGAGATCGCGCACATCCTCGATCCGCGCGGCGAGCGCCGGCGGCAGCTCCGCGCCAGGTGCCACGCGGTAGCCGCCGGCGGGACTGGACAGCACGAGGCGGTTGACGCGGGCGGGGAAATGCCGGGCGACGTGGGCGGCGAGCAGGCCGCCGAGCGAGTGGCCGAGCAGATCGCAGCGCGCGATGCCCAGATGATCGAGAAACCCGAGCAGGGCGGCGGCATGGTCGGCGGGGCCGGCATGCGGGTCGGCCAGGCAGTCCGCACCGCCATAGCCGGGCAGGTTCCAGGCGATCACCCGGCGATGGGCGGCCAGCGCAGGCAGCACCGGCGCCCAGGACGGCGCGCCCGAGCCGATGCCGTGCTGCAGCACCAGCGGCGGGTCGACGGCCCCCTCGTCGATCCAGACCTGACGACGACCGGCGACCGGCGCGCTGTGTTCGGTCATGCGCTCAGGCCGGAAGGTGGGTGAAGCCGTCCGGCTCCGGGGTGCCGATGACCATCATGAATTCCACCGCCGAGGCGCTGTCGTTACGGAACCAGTGCGGCTGGCCGGCCGGGGTGAG
>DAHWBL010000115.1 GCA_027323595.1 Acetobacteraceae bacterium
GCCGATCAGCGCGGCAAAGGCCGGCCCGTCCGGCGGCGCCTGGCGGTGCAGCAGGGCGGCCAGCTCGTCGCGGGCGATGTCGGCAAAGCCGAAGCGGTGCCGCACCGCCGCCAGCAGCAGCCAGGCATCGCGCAGATCCTCCAGCCGCGCCACCAGCTCCAGCGGCTCGGAGGCGCGCGGGTCGCCCCGCTCCAGCCGCACCCGCCCGATCGCCATGGTGATGCCGCGATCATCCGGCGCCAGGCGCTGCGCCTGCTCCAGCAGATGGTGCGCGGTGTCGAACGCGCCGGACTGCTCGGCGGCCTCGGCGCGGTCGATCATCGAGGCAACGGTGGCGGAGCGTTGGGGGGTCAAATTCATTCCGTTCGGATCGTCAAGGTTTCGTCGCATGACCCAGGGGCGGCGAACAAGGGGGCGGGCGCGCCAAATCCGAAATTTCGCGCGCCCGCCCTGCTGACACCGCCCCGCCGACCGGCTAGACCCGGCACATGGGAACGGTCTGGACCTGGGCGGCGGTGGCCACCGGCGGCGCGCTCGGCAGCCTGCTGCGATTCTGGATGACCGGCTGGATCGGCGCGCTCACCGGCCCGCGTTTTCCCTGGCACACACTGGTCATCAACGTGCTGGGCAGCTTCGTCATCGGCTGGTTCGGCACGCTGACCGCCGAGCGGCTGCCGATCCAGGCCGATGCGCGCGTCTTCGTCATGGTCGGCATCTGCGGCGGCTTCACCACCTTCTCCTCCTTCAGCCTGCAATCGCTGGACCTGCTGCGCACCGGCGAGCTGGCGCTCGGGCTGCTCTATATCGGCGGCAGCGTGGTGCTGTGCCTCGCCGCGGTCACCGCCGGGTTCCTGCTCGCCCGCCTCTGACCGGCATTAACGTTTCCGCAGCCCCCGCCGGCTAGGATCGCCGCCACCAACGGCGGAAAATCCGGCCATGATGCTGCGGCGCTCAAGCTTTGTTCACCTCGTCCCGCTCGGCCCGCGCATGGTGCTGGCGCTGCACGCCGCCAGCCAAATGCGGCTGACCGTCACCGACGAGATCGCCGCCATCATCGCCCATTTCGCCACGCCCCAGCCGCGCGACGACGCCGTGGCCAGCCTCGCCGCCAGCCTGGGACACCCGCCGGACACCATCCACGCCGGCATCGACCTTCTCACCTCGCACGGAATCCTGACCATCGCGTCGGATGCCGAGGAACAGGCGAGCCTCGCGGCTGACCTCTCGCCGCTGCACGGGCGCGACCCCGCCGCCCTGCTCGACCGCTATCGCCGCGCCCGCGCCGAGGGCGCGCACCCGTACTGGTCGGTGGCCAGCCCGCGCGGCCTCGCCGCTTCCCCCACCGGGCGGCGGGTGGATGTGCTGCTGCTGGGCGAATGCGAATTGCAGATGGAGGCGGATTTCCTGCGCCTCGACGCCGCCGCGCGCGGCATCGACCTGCATGTCGCCGCCGCCTTCCCCCACGACATCGAGCTGGTCGCCGAGCGCCGGCACGACGCCATCATCATCGGCGCGCTCCAGGCCCGCCATGCGATCATCCTGGGCGAGCCGCGCCACCACGACAACGCCGATCCCGCCGGGGTCTATGTCGGTGCGATGCGCGCCCTGCTGGACCGGCTGCGCGCGGTCTCCGCCGCGCCGATCCTGATCGACGGGCTGCCCGAACCCACGCTCCAGCCGCTCGGCATCGCCGATCGCGGCATCCATTCCCACCGCAACCGCTTCCGCCGCGCCAATCTGGGTCTCGCCGAACTCGCTGAACAATACAGCGATGTCACGCTGGTCGACATCGCCGCCACCCTCGCCGGCGCCGGCGCGGACACGCTGCTCGATGACGGGCTGGTGTCGTTCAGCCATTTCGGCGCGCCGGGCTGGATGCTGCTGCGCCCCGAGCGCGAGCGCGACGCGGTGCACGGCCAGTTCCCCGATCTCGTCACGCTCGCCGACCAGCTCGGCGGCGACCCGAACCGGCGCGAACGGGTGACCGCGCGCGCGCATCTGGATTGTCTGGTGTCGCTGCTGGCCATCGACCGGCGCAAATGCGTGATCGTCGATCTGGACGGCGTGCTGTGGCCAGGCGTGCTCGCCGAAACCGGTGCGCCGTTTGCCTGGGCGCCCGACATCAGCGGGCCGAACAGCTTCATCGGCCTGTATTTCGGCATCCACGAGGCCCTGCTCGCGCTCCGCCGACGCGGCATCCTGCTCGCCTGCGTCAGCAAAAATGACGAATCCACCGTGCGCACCCTGTGGCGCTACCAGCCGCAGGACCCACATGAGCGGCTGCTCCGGCCCGAACATTTCGTCACCAGCCGCATCAACTGGACCGACAAGGCGAACAACATCGCCGCGATCGCCGAGGAGCTTGGGTTCGCCGAAACCGATTTCGTCTTCATCGATGACAGCCCGCGCGAACGCGCCCGCATCGCCCAGGCGCTGCCGGGCGTCGCGGTGCTCGGCGACAATCTGTTCGCGCTGCGCCGCGCCCTGCTCACCGACCCGCGGCTGCAACCGCCGCGCCTGACCGAGACATCCGCCCAGCGCAGCGAGCTGGTGCGCGCCCAGCTCGACCGCGCCCGGCTGCGCGCCACCATGCCCGACGAGGCATCATTTCTCGCAGCCCTCGCCCCGCGCGCGCAGGCAAGCCTGCTCACACCCGATACCCCCACCGACACGCTGGATCGGGTGGCGGAGCTGTTCGCGCGCACCACCCAGTTCAACACCACCGGCGCGCGCTTCTCGCCCGCCGAGCTGGCGCACCTAGTCGCGCACCCGGCCAGCCAGGTCGCGATTCTGCACATGCAGGACAACAGCGCCGCTCACGGGCTGGTCGGCGCGGCGGTGCTGCGCGACGGCGAAATCCTGAATCTGGTGATGAGCTGCCGGGTGATCGGGCTCGGCGGCGAGGCCGCCCTGCTCGCCGCCCTGCTCGCCGAACAGAACGCGCGCGGCGCGCCGCTGGCCGGGCGCATCCTGGCCACCGACCGCAACCTGCCGGTCCGCCATCTGTATCGCGACGCCGGATTTCACCTCGATGCGGACGGGGTCTGGCGGCACCACCCGGCCGCCGCCGCTCAGCCGGCGGGAAGCTGCTCGGCGATCCGGCGCGCCTCATAGGCCAGCCGCCGCTCCTCGGCCGCGGCGCCGTGCAGGAAGGTGAGCAGCACATGCCGCGCGCCGGCGGTCACCGGTGCCACCTCATGCAGCAGGGCGGCGGAGAAAATCAGCCCCGCACCGGTCGGCACGGCATGGCGATGGTCGTTATATTCGGCGAACAAAACCTCACCGCCCTCGAACCCCTCGGCATCGAGGCAGACCGACAAAGCGAACTCGCGAAACGCGATGTTGGCCGCGTTGGTGTCGCGATGGCGGGAAAACCAGCCGGCGCCGGCATCGTAGCGGGCGAGCAGAATGCGGTCGGTGTGGGTGATGCGGGCCTGAAAGGCGCGCGCGATCTCCGGCGCGCAGGCCGCGAGCAGGTCGCGGCGCAGCGATCGCTGCAACGGGTCGCCCTCGGGCAGCAGCAGGTCGCGGCGGAATTTGCGCGCATGGTCCACCCGGCTCACCGGCGCGCCATCCGCGCCGATGCCCGCGATCTGCCCATCGATGGTGTCACCGCCATCGATGCGCGCGACCAGCGCCGCGCACATCGCCCCCGACAGCAGGTTCGGCAGCACCAGCACCGGCGCCGGCGCCCGCGCCACCCGCGCCGGCTCGACCGGAAGCATCGTGACCACCGCGAGGAATTCCGCGAGCAGCCCGTCCGGCCACAAGCCGGCCAGCACGACCGGCGCGCGCGCGACGCGCAGGCACCGATCGGCCACCAGCACCGCCACCGCGCCACTGGCCACGCCAAGCCCGGCCAGAAATTCCGCGCCGCAATCCACCGCGATCCAGCCCGGCCCGGCCGGCGCCGCGCGCACCACATCCTCGGTGCCGAGCAGCAGAATATCCGCCCCGCGCGCCGCGAACGCCG
>DAHWBL010000117.1 GCA_027323595.1 Acetobacteraceae bacterium
ACCCGAGGCCTGATCAGGAAAAAGGCTGACCGACAGGATGGATGTCTCGACGAGTTTCAATGCCGCCGCCATGCTCGACAGCCTCGCCGGCATCGTCGGGCCGGCGCAGGTGATCACCGATGCGCATGACATCGAGCCCTATGTCACCGACTGGCGGCGGATGTTCGGCGGCCCGGCGCTGGCGGCGGTGCGCCCGGCCGACACGGCGCAGGTGGCCGCGGTGGTGCGCGCGTGCGCGGCCGCCGGCGTGGGCATCATCGCGCAGGGCGGCAACACCGGGCTCGCCGGCGGCGCGGTGCCGATTGCTGGACGGGCTGGCCCGCAGATCGTGCTGTCGCTGGCGCGCATGACCGCGATCCGCGATGTCGATCCGGTCGGGATGACCATGCTGGTGCAGGCCGGCTGCGTGCTCGCCGCCGCGCAGGAGGCGGCGGCGGATGCCGGGCTGCTGCTGCCGATCTCGTTCGGCGCGCAGGGCTCGGCGCGGCTCGGCGGGGTGATCTCGACCAACGCCGGCGGGGTGAACGTGCTGCGCTATGGCATGACCCGCCAGTCGGTGCTGGGGCTTGAGGTGGTGCTGGCCGATGGCAGCGTGGTGAACGGGCTGCGCCGGCTGCACAAGGACAATGCCGGCTATGACTGGAAGCAGATTTTCATTGGCAGCGAGGGCACGCTGGGCATCGTCACCGCGGCGGTGCTGCGCCTGGTGCCGCGGCCGCGCGAGCGGGGTACCGCGCTGCTGGCGGTGCCCACGCCCGAGGCCGCCCTGGCGCTGTTGGCGCGGGCGCGGGGCGCGCTGGGCGACGGGGTCACCGCCTTCGAGCTGATCTCGGGGCGGTCGCTGCGCATCGTCGAGCGGCACTTTGGCGGCTCCGCCGGGGTTGGCGGCTCCGCCGGGGTTGGCGACGCGCCGTGGTTCGTGCTGATGGAGGCGGCCGGGTCGATCGGCGGGCTGCGCGCGGCGGTGGAGGACATGTTGGTCGGCGCCATCGAGGCGGGCGAGGCGACCGACGGGGTGCTGGCGGAATCCGAGACCCAGGCGAACGCGCTGTGGTCGCTGCGCGAGCACATCACCGATGCCGAGAAGGCCGAGGGGCCGTCGGTGAAGCATGACGTGTCGGTGCCGGTGGCCGATATTCCGGCGTTTCTCGCCGAGGCGTCGGCGGCGGTGGCGGCGGCGCACGCGGGCGCCTGGGTCAATGCCTTCGGCCATGTCGGCGACGGCAATATCCATTTCAACGTGGTGATCCCGCCGGGCATGGCGCCGCACGCGGTGAACCACACCGTGCACGAGATCGTCGCGCGCTTCGCCGGCAGCATCTCCGCCGAGCATGGCATCGGGCAATATCGCATCGGCGAGCTGGCGACCTATAAATCGGCGCCTGAACTCGCGTTGCAGCGGCGGCTGAAGCAGGCGATGGACCCGGACGGGCTGCTCAATCCGGGCAAGCTGCTGCCCGGCTGAGCCGGTGGGTCAATTGGTGGCGGCGAGGGTGTCGATCATCTTGTGCAGCATGGTGCGCAGCCGGTTGGCCTCGTCGGCGGAGAAATGGCGCAGCAGCGCGGCCTGGTGGCGGGCCTGGATGTCGGCGCAGCGACGCGCCAGGGCGCGGCCGGGCGTGGTCAGCGCGACGGTCACGCTGCGGTGGTCGGTTTCGTCGCGCTCACGGCGCAGCAGGCCGCGCTGGTCGAGCGTGCGCATCAGGTGGGACAGGCCGGTGGGCTCCAGTCCGACCAGCTCGGCCAGCAGCGACACCCGCATCGGGCCGCGCTCCATCAGCGTGACTAGCGCGCGGGCGCCCTGTGGGCTGAGATCGTGCCCGCCGAGGTCGCGGCCGGCGCGATGGTTGGTGGCGGCCAGAACGCGGGTCATCAGTTGGGGAATGTGATCGGGCGGCTCGGATTTCGCGACGGGGCGCCTGGTGGCCATGGGTGATCCTTGTATGAGGGTGTTGAACGGGCGTTGCCTGGGCGCGCCCCGGCGGGCCGGGGCTTGGTGTGGGCTTGGGGTGGGCGCGATCGCGCTTTGCCGATGGGCATGTGCGCGCGATATTGAAATCGTCAATCGTTGGGGTTGGAAAGAATGTTAAATTCGCGCGCATGGTGGCTGTTGGCGGGGCTGGTGGGGCTGGCTCCGGCCGGCCATGCGGCGGAGACACCCGTGGCCGGGGCACAAGCGGCGGGGGCGCCCTACGTCATCAACGTGATCGAGCCGATGAGCGGCAATGCCGCCTTCGTCGGCCACACCCACGAGGCGGCGCTGCTTGTGTTGCAGGACCACATCAACCTGCAAGGCGGCATCAGGGGGCGGCCGATTTCGCTGGCCTTCCACGATGATCAGACCACCCCGCAACTGGCGGTGCAGATCACCAATGAAATTCTCGCGAGCCACCCCGCGGTGATGCTCGGCTCCTCGATCGTGGCGATGTGCGGCGCCGAGCTGCCGCTGTTGAAGCGTGGGCCGTTCACCTATTGCATGTCACCAGGAATGCGTCCGCCGCCGGGCAGCTACATGTTCTCGATCGGGGTCAACACCCAGACGCTGATCCAGGTGAGTTTCAATTATTTCCGTGCCCGCGGCTGGACCCGCATCGCCTCCATCACCAGCACCGACGCCACCGGCCAGGAGATCGAGCAGGGGCTGGACGCGGCGCTGGCGCTGCCGGGCAATGCCGGGCTGCGGCTGGTCGAGCGCAGCCGCTTCAACGTCTCGGACGTGTCGGTGAGCGCGCAGATGGAGCGCATCCGCGCCGCCGCGCCGCAGGTGGTGATCGCCTGGAGCACCGGCGGGGCGATCGCCAACATCTTCAAGGGGCTGATCCAGGCCGGGGTGGAGGCGCCGGTGCTGACCACCACCGGCAACATGGCCAACCCGGTGATGGAGAAATTCGCCGGCTTCCTGCCCAAGACCCTGCTGGTGCCCTCCACCACCTATATCCCGCATGAGGGGCAATATGCGCTGGACCCCAGGGTGGAGGCGCGCCAGCAGGAGTTCTTCGCCATCGCCACCGCCAACCATGTGCCGATCGACTACATGGCCGCCGGGGTGTGGGACTCGCTGCTGATGATCACCGATGCGCTGCGCACGCTGGGGCCGGAGGCGAGCGCCGAGCAGGTGCGCGCCTGGCTCGCCGGGCAGACCGCCTGGGCGGGGATGAACGGGCTCTATGATTTCACCAAGGTACCCCAGCGCGGGCTGGATGCGGGCCAGGCGATC
>DAHWBL010000124.1 GCA_027323595.1 Acetobacteraceae bacterium
GCGTGCCGTGCGTAGATGAGCGGCAGCATGATCATGCCGGCCATCCACAGGATCACCGACATCACGTGCAGCGCCAGCACTTCGCGGTAGACGGGCAGCAGGGCATCGAATGTCATGATGGCCCGGGCTCGGGCGAAAGCCGGCGCGACGCAGCCGAACCAGGCCCGAAAAAGCTCGTCCGATGGCGTTCCTCGTTTTGTTGTTTCGCGCGCACCCGCATCAGATCCTTCCAGCCGATATAGCCCACGAGGCGCGCATCGTCGCGCGAGATGACCGGCAGATGCGCGACGTTGGCCACCGACAGACGGTCCGCCAGTGCTTCGAGATATTCATCAGGATAGGCGGTGGTGATTCTGGTTCCGTGCAGCAGTTCGCGCAAGGTCGTCGTGCGGCGCCGGCCCGCGCGTCGCCAGCGTAGGATCGAGGGTGGATCGACGACGCCCAGCACATGGTTGTCCGCATCGACCACCGGAAAGCTCGGATGGGTGGCCGCCGGGCTGGTCAGAAATGCCGCCGCGCCATGCAGTGTGAGGCTTGCCGGCAGCGTTTCGACAGTGGCGGTCATCACCTCGCGCACACGGGTCAGGGCGAACGGATCGACGCGATATTCGCGCGCCAGATGGTGGCCGCGCCGCGCCAGTTTTTCGGTCAGGATCGAGCGGCGCATCAGCAGCACCGTCACCGCATGTGCCGCACCACAGGCGGCGATCAGCGGTAACAGCACATGGCTGTTGCCGGTCAGCTCGACGGCGAAGAAAGTTGCCGTCAGCGGCGAACGCATCGTCCCGCCCATGGTGGCGGCCATTGCCAGCAGCGCCCAGAATCCTGGTGTGCCCCACGGCAGCAATCCGGCGAGCAAGGTTCCCATCGCGCCGCCCAGGATCAGCAATGGCGCGAGCACGCCGCCCGATGTGCCCGAACCCAGCGCGACCGACCAGATCACCGCCTTGACGGCCAGCAGCAGCAGGGCCGCGGTCGGCGGCATGGTGCCATCGAGCATCGCGGCGATGTTGTCGTAGCCGACGCTGAGCGCCCGCGGATCGATCAACCCGCCGATGCCGACCACGAGGCCTCCCAGCATCGGCCACCACATCCAATGGATCGGCAGCTTCAAAAACCCATCCTCGCAGGCATAGACCAGTCGCGTCAGCATCCCTGACAGCAAGCCGGCAAGCACGCCGATCAACACCCAGGAGCCAACCCCCAAAAGGGAGATTTCGACGTTGCCGACGAAGGGAAACAACGGCGATGGCATATGCAGATAGGACCGCTCCACCGCGGCGACGATGGCCGCAACCGCGACCGGGATGAAGCTGCGCGGGGTCCATTCGAACAGCAGCAGCTCGACCGCGAGCATGATCGCCGCGATCGGGGTGCCGAACACCGTGGTCATGCCCGCCGCGGCGCCGGCGACCAGCAGCGTTTTTCGTTCATTGTCGCTGACCGGGAGCATCTGGGCGATCAGCGAGCCGATCGCGCCGCCGGTCATGATGATCGGGCCTTCCGCGCCGAACGGCCCGCCGGTGCCGATGGCGATCGCCGACGACAGCGGCTTTAGAATCGCCACTTTCGCATCGAGCCGTGAGCGGCCGAGCAGAATCGCCTCGATGGCTTCGGGGATGCCGTGGCCACGGATTTTCGGGCTGCCGTAGCGCGCCATCAGTCCGACGATGAGCGAGCCGGCGACCGGGATGAGAACCGCCCACAGGCCGAAGGGGGAATGGGCGAGGTCGAGATCGGCGAGGCTGATCCGCCCGAAATAGGCGAAGTTGGTCACCAGCCGGATGAGCTTCAGCAGCACGGCGCCCGCCGCCACGCCGGCGGTGGCCACCAGCACGGCGATGCCGGCGATCAGCAGCACGCGCGGGTCGGTTGTGAAGTCCCCCGGTGTGCGAAGTCTGGGGGCGCGAAGGCTGGGCGCGCGAAGGTGGGCGGGGGCGGCGTTCGGCAGGGGGGATTTGGTGTTGGCGCGGGTCATGGGAAAAGCGGGCTTTCAATGCGAGGCTTGCGCGTGTTGGAGCGGCGGCGTTGTATCGTGCCACGATATTAATATGCAAGCCCGGGAGCCCCGATGACCCGCAGACCAGCCGCGCGAACGATGCCGCGCCCATCGCAGGCGGAATATGAGGCACTGTCGGAGTTTCGTTACCTGATCAGATGCTTCCTGGAGTTCAGCCAGGATGCGGCGCGCAAGGCGGGACTGGCGCCGGCCCAGCACCAGGCGCTTCTGGCGATCCGGGGCTTTCCGGCCGGTCATGCGGTCAGCGTCGGCGAACTGGCCGAGCGGCTGCGAATCCGACACCACAGCGCGGTGGAACTGGTGGATCGGCTGTTCACCGCGGGGCTGGTGACGCGCGCATCCGACGAGCAGGACCATCGGCGCGTTCTGGTGCGGCTGACGGCGCTGGCGGAGGATCATCTGGCCGCGCTGTCGAGCGCGCATCTGGATGAGCTGTCGCGGCTGGAGCCGTCGCTCAAGAAAATTCTGGCAATCAAAAAGAGGAAATAAAAACGCCGATGCCCGGCCGGGTCTAGGCCGCGCGGCCCGAGGCGAGCAGCCTGGCGAGGCCGGGGATGTGGCAGTCAGCGAGGGTGAATTTGTCCAGTTCGGCGAGAAATGCCTGCTCCGCGCCGCGCAGGATCGCGCGAAACCGGCAGGCCGGGGTGAGGGCGCAGGCGCCGCCGTCGGCGCGGAAACATTCGACCAACGCTTGATCTTCTTCCAGCACCCGCACCACCGCGCCGATCCGGATCGCGGCGGGCGACAAAGCGAGGGCCACGCCGCCTTGCTTGCCGCGATGGCTGCGCACGAGCCCGGCGGCACCGAGCGCCTGGAGCACCTTGGCCAGATGGTGCACCGACACGTCGAGAGATTCCGCGATGGCCCCGGCACTCATGACGCCGCCATCACGATCGGCGAGCAGGATCAGCGAGCGGATGCCGAAATCGGTAAACTGCGTCAGGCGCATGGCGTTTGCACATCGTCGGGCACGAAATCATAGGCGCCGACGCCTTGGACCAGCAGATAGCGACAGATTTCGGCGGCACCATTGCCGGACCGGTGCACGGTGCCGTGCGGCACGACGCAGCTCTCGCCGGGGCGCAGCAGGATGTGGCGTGGCGGCGCGCGCAGCTCGACGCTGGTCACGCCTTGCAGGCAATAGAACCGGTCGGTGACGTTGGTATGATGATGCCAGGGCAGCATGTCGCCTGGCGGCAGAACATATTCGACGACGCGCAGGTCTGGCGTGCGCGCGATGATGCGCATCTTGTCGTCGGTGGCCGGGGGGTGCGTCGGCGCGGCGTGCTGCCGGGGCATTGGCCGGTTCTTCCCTGATGGTGTCGCGGTGCTGTCAGCCACGGCGGGGCGCGGGACCGAATTACATATTGTGAATACCAGTATACGCCGTTCGAGGCGGAAGGCAATGTTCGAGGGTGAGATATGGCGCGGCCGGGGCGGTTTCAGGCCGCGCGATCACCAGGCGCGTCGAGGGTGGCAAGCGCGCGGGCGAGATCGTTCAGCAGATCCTGCTCCGCCTCCAGCCCGACCGATACGCGCAGCAGCATGTCCGAAATGCCGGCGGCCCGTCGCGCGTCGGCGCTCATGCTGGCATGGGTCATGGTGGCTGGATGGGCGATCAGGCTTTCGATCCCGCCGAGCGACTCGGCCAGCGTGAACACCCGCAGCGCCTCGACGACGCGGCGGAGATCGGCGCGGTCGCCATCGATCTCGAAGCTCAGCATGGCGCCGAACCCTGCCTGCTGCGCTTTGGCGATGGCATGGCCCGGATGGGTCGGCAGGCCCGGGTAATGCACCGCGGACACGCGCGGATGACGCTGCAAAAACACCGCCAGCGATGCGGCCGATCGCTGCTGCGCCTCGATGCGGGGAAACAGGGTGCGCAGACCGCGCAGTGTCATGTACGCATCGAACGGCGCGCCGGTGACGCCGGTGATGTTGGCCCAGTCGGCGAGCGCGCGCACCTGGGCGATGTCGGCGGCGATCGCGATGCCGCCCACCACGTCGGAATGGCCGTTCAGATATTTGGTGGTGGAGTGAACGACGAAGTCCGCGCCAAGGGAAATCGG
>DAHWBL010000145.1 GCA_027323595.1 Acetobacteraceae bacterium
CATCTGAACGACGAGGAGATGGTGCGCTTCCTGCGCTGGCTGCCCGATCATGCCCGGCTGGGCTGGATGATCAGCGACCTGCATCGCCACTGGCTGGCCTGGGTGGCGCTGTGGCTCGGCACCCGGGCGCTGCGCCTTGCACCGATGGTGATCCATGACAGCACCATCTCGGTGGCACGCAGCTTCGTGCGCGCCGACCTCACCCGGCTGATCGCCCAGGCCGGGGTGGCCGCGCGGGTGCGCTGGGTGTTCCTGTTCCGCTGGGTCGTCGAGTCCGCTGCGTGACCGACGGGCTGCTGGTGATCGGCGGCGGACCGGCCGGCGCATCGGCGGCCATCGCGGCGGCGCGCGCCGGCCACCAGGTGCGCCTGGTCGAGCGCACCGCCGCACCGTCCGAGCCGGTGTGCGGCCAGTTCCTCGGGCCGGACGCCACCATCGCGCTGGCCCGGCTCGGGCTGCACCCGGCCGATCTCGGCGCGGTGCCGATCGACCGGCTGACGCTCGCCCATGGCCGCACCCAGGCGCGCGTGCGCCTGCCCTTCACCGGCTGGTCCTTGCCGCGATCCGTGCTGGATGCGGCGCTGTTGGAAAAGGCCGCCACCGCCGGGGCGACCATCTCGCGCGGGCGGGCGGTGCGCGCGGTCGCGCGCGACGGCGAAGCCTGGCGGGTGCGGCTCGATGACGGGGCGGAACTCCAGGCCCGGCAGGTGGTGCTGGCCTCCGGCAAACATGGGCTGCGCGGCTTCGCCCGACCGGCCGGCGGGTCGGTGGGGGTGAAGCTGCATCTGCGGCTGGCCGCCCCGCTCGATGCCACCGTGCTGCTGCCCGGCTCGGGCTTTTATGCCGGCCTGCAACCGGGGCCGGACGGGCTGGCCAATCTGTGCGCCGCCTTCGCCCACACCCCGCCGCGCGACGCGGCCGATTTTCTGGCCCGCGTCGCCGCCGCCTCGGCCCTCGGCGCGCGGCTGCTCGCCGGCGCGGTGCCCGCCCAGGCCAGGCCGGGCGCGATCGGCGGCGTGCCCTATGGCTGGATGTTCGCCGGCCCCGAGGACGGCGTGTTTCGCATCGGCGACCAGTTCGCGGTGGTGCCCTCCTTCTGCGGCGACGGCGTGGCGATGGCGCTTACCGCCGGCCTCGCGCTCGCCGACGGCCTCGCCACCGGCCCGGCCGCCTTCCATGCCGCGCTGCGCCGCCGCCTCGCCCGGCCGATGCGCTGGGCCGCACCCACCGCCGCCCTGTTCGCCCACGCGCCGGGCCTGCTGGTGCGCGCCGCCGCGCTGCTTCCCGGCGGCGTCAGACGGGTCGCGGCCGGCGCGCGGGTGCGGTTGGTGGGGTGACGAGAAGAGATTTCTTTCTTGAAAGAAAGAAACAAAGAACTTTTGGATATTTGGTCTATTGGTGCGGCGCCGTCTTTGGGCCTAAATCGGGCTTCGGCGCTTGTCTTTTGCAGCCATTTTTAGAGCATCATCGCGCGGACCGCCGCTCACCCCGCCCCTTGCGCGTCGCCCGCGAAAGACAGGATGGCGTCGATGGTGCCCGCATAGAGTTTTTCGTAGTTGCCGCGCTCGACATATCCCAGATGCGGCGTGCACAGCACGTTCGGCATGGCAAGCAGCGGCTCGCGCGACGGGTCGGTGATCGGCTCGTCATCATAGACATCCACCGCGGCGCGGCCGGGCCGTCCGGCCTTCAGCGCGGCGACCAGCGCGCCCGCCGCGATCAAAGGGCCGCGACTGGTATTGACCAGCAGCGCCGTCGGCTTCATCAGCCGCAGATCATCGCCGGTCACGATGCCCCGCGTTTCCGCGTTGAGCGGCAGATGCAGCGTGATCACGTCGGCGTCGGCGAAAAAACCCTGCCGGCTGGACGCCGCCTCGAAACCATCCTCCACGGCGCGCGTGAGCGAGGCTCCCCGCCCCCAGCACAGCACCCGCATGCCGAACGCCTGACCGACCCGTGCGACCATGCTGCCGATCCGGCCATAGGCGTAGAGGCCGAGCGTCTTGCCATGCAGCCCGTCGCCCACGCTGGTCTGCCAGCGCCCCTGCCGGATGGCCAGGGCCTCCTCGGGAATGTGGCGCATGCTGGCCAGAATGAGCGCCCAGGTCAGCTCCATGGTCGGAATCGATGGGCCGGTCGGGCTGGTGCGCACCTCGATGCCG
>DAHWBL010000176.1 GCA_027323595.1 Acetobacteraceae bacterium
AAAAAGGTCGCCGCCAAGAAGCCGGCAGCGAAAAAGGCCGCGGTGAAGAAGCCCGCCGCCAAAAAGGTCGCCGCCAAGAAGCCGGCGGCGAAAAAGGCCGCGGCGAAGAAGCCCGCCGCCAAGAAGGTCGCCGCCAAGAAGCCGGCAGCGAAAAAGGCCGCGGTGAAGAAGCCCGCCGCCAAGAAGGTCGCCGCCAAGAAGCCGGCGGCGAAGAAGGTCGCTGCCAAGAAGCCCGCCGCCAAGAAGCCGGCGGCGAAAAAGGTGGCGGTGAAGAAGGCGGCGGCGAAGACGGCGGCGAAGAAGCCGGCTGCGCGCAAGCCCCGAGCGAAGCCGGCCGCGCCGGCGCCCGAGCCGATGGCCGCACCCGCGACCGAGTGATCGACTCGCAGCGAGCATCCACCGAAAGGGCGCCTCACGGCGCCCTTTCTTTTTGTGGCCAGGCTTTTTTGCCTTGCGGTCTTTACCGGCTGGCGCCGGGCCCGATCGTCGGCGGTGACGCCAGCACGTCGAGCAGGCGGTGTTGCACGATCAGCCGCCCGCGCATGGCCTGGCGCTCACGCAGCGCGCGCCATTGCTGCCAGCGCCCCACGTCACGCGGTGGCGGCGCATCCGCAACCGCATCGAGCGCCAGCAGCGCGCCTTGCACATCACCGCGCGGCGTGCGCGGGCTGCGTGGCCAGCGCGTGAGGCGCCAGCCCTGGTCGCGCAGCGCGTCGAGCTCGCGCGTCAGCATGCCATGCTCGCGCCGCCACGCCGCGCGCACCCACGGCTCGGCCATCACCGGCAACAGCGATGGCGGGCCGACCGGCAGATCGAGCAGCAACAGTTGCATCGAGGGCGGCGGCAGCGGCACCGCGCCGTGGACGATCAACGCGTCGCCGGCGAGCCGCCGCAACACCGTGTCGGCAAGGTCGGGCACCACCGCGGCCTCGATTCTCCAGGCGCCACCAGCGACATGCAGCAGCAGCGCCCGCCCCGGCCAGGTGGCGAGGATGCCGCGCGCGGCGGCGGCCTCGGCGATGTCGGACAGCGCCGCGCCGAGCGCGGCACGATCATGGTCGAGCAGCGTGATCACTAGCGCCCGGCCGAACGGCGGGCCGACCCGCCAGATCAGCGACGGATCACCGGCGAGCAACAGCTTCGGCCGTCGCGGCAGCAGCCGCGCCAGCGCGGCGATCGCGGTGCTCATGCGACCAGCGCGGCCAGCAGCGCGCGCGCCTGGGTGCCCCAGTCCGGCAGGGCAAGGCCGCGCTGCCACGCCGCCTGCGACATCGCCAGACGCAGCGGACGATCAAAGATCATCCGCCGCAGCGCCTTGGATAATTGTTCGACGTCACCCGGCGTCACGCCAAGCCCGCAGGTGGGATCAAGGATCGCGCCGCCATCGCCGCCGGCACAGACCACGACCGGCAGGCCGCGCCGCAGCCCCTCGCGCGCGAGCCGGTCCGAGGCGCACCAATCCGACGCAACCACCAGCAGATCGGCGTCATGCCAGGCGCGCTGCATCGCCGTCGGGTCGCGCGCATCGATATGGCGCACCGCACTGGCGGGTCCGGCTTCGCCAGCCGGCTCTGGCGTGGCGATGGTCAGTGACCAATCAAGATCGGTGAGCCGGCGCAGCGCGTCGCGCAGGAGCGTGGCATCGGCCGCCGCCGGGCCGCGCCACAGCACCGCGCAGGCGGCATCGCCACCATTGGCACGCGGCGCGGGGTCGCATCCGGGCGGCAGCACGACGATCCGCTCCGGCAAAATCGCTGCGCGCGCGCCGAGCGCCTGGGCGATCGCCGCGCCGGGCACCACCACGTGCTCCATGCAGGACAACATCGCGTAGGCCTGCGGATCGGCGGCGTCGCGCGGACCGAGCGCGGATGCATGCTGCACCATCGCGACGAGCCCCGGCGCCGTGGCGGCCGCTTCATCGAGGCCGGCGAGCAGGCGCGCATCGATCAGCAATTGCGCCTCGCTTGCCGCGCGCAGCACCGACGCCGCGTCCGACGCATCCGCGACCGCCACCCGCCGCGCGCCGATGCCCGATGCGAGCGCGCCATGCAGCAGGCCGGCGCCGTAGATGTTCTCCGTCGCGTCGGCGCCGGATGGTTCGATCAAAAGCAGCATGGTCCATCATTCTTTGGTGATGGCCGGATCGAACACCAATCGCGTCGCCGCGTCCATCGCGCGGTTTGCCGTCAGGCCCTGATCATCAGCGACAAGGGCGCGCTCGGCGTGCGTGGGCGCGCGCCACCAGGCCGATAGCCAGGCTCGCCGCCACGCCCGGCGGCGGCCGCGCGCACCACCGACAGAACCCGCGACTGCACGCTGATCGCGCGTTCGAGCAGGCGTCGGTTTTCATCGCCCACGCCGCGCAATTGGCGCGCAATCTCGATGAACGTGCCCGAGGCCGGGGGCGGGTCGGGCGGCAGCGCGGCGATCGCGGCCTGCTTTTCTTCCAGGCACTGGCTGGCGGCTTGCAAATCCAGCCGGGCCAGCGCGAGATTTTCGGCGGCCAGCGCGGCGATCAGCCGATGGCAGGCAGCCTCCCAGACGGTCATGATCCGCCCGCCCCGCCGGCCTGCGCGCGGGCCAGGGTGGCGCGCACCGGCACGGCAAGGCCAAGCCCGCCGGCCTGCTGCATCTTGCCGGCGATCGCATCGACCAGCATCGGCATCCATTGCTGCTCGGCGGTGCCGCCACCGAACGGGCCGGAGGACAGATCCACCGTCGAGAACATCGGCTTGAGCAGCTCGCCGAGCGCCATCGCCTCGAACTTGCCCGCGGCCGCATCGATGTCCGCCGCCGCCGGCGCCCGGCTGAGCGCGAGCCCCGCCGGCTTGGAAACCACGGCATCAAATCCGATCATCATCGCCCTCCTCAGCGCACCACGAGATCGGCCTGCAACGCGCCGGCCGCCTTGATCAGTTGCAAAATCGAAATCAGATCGCGCGGCCCGACGCCCAGCGCATTGAGGCTTGCCACCAGGTCGCGCAGCGTCGCCGAGCCGGTGAGAATGCCGAGCTTGCGGTCCGACTGCGTATCGACCTGGACGCTGGTGCGCGGCACCACCTGGGTCTGCCCGCCGGCGAACGCATTGGGCTGGCTCACCTCGGGGGTCTCGGTGACGCGGATGGTGAGGTTGCCCTGCGCGATCGCCACGGTGCTGATGCGCACATCCGCGCCCATGACGATGGTGCCGCTCGATTCCTCGATCACCACCACCGCGGGCGTGTCGGGCACCACGCCCAGATCCTCGATCCGGGCGAGCACGTCCACCACATCGCGCCCGCCGACATCGAGCAGCACGGTGCGCGGGTCGGTGGCGCGCGCGATCGGGCCGGCGAGCGCGTGGTTGATCACCTCGGCGATGCGGCGCGCGGTGGTGAGATCGGGGTTGCGCAGCCCCAGCCGCAGCGATGGCTGCTGGCCGAGCTTGAAGGCGACCTCTTTTTCGACGGTGGCGCCGTTGGCGATGCGCGCCGAGGTCGGCACCCCGCGCGTCACCGAGGTGGCGGCGCCGCGCGCGGCGATCGCGCCGGTCGCCACCGCGCCCTGCGCCACCGAATAGACCTCGCCATCCGCGCCCATCAGCGGCGTGACCAGCAGCGTGCCGCCGGTGAGGTTGGTGGCGTCGCCGAGGGCGGAGACCGCGACATCGATGCGGCTGCCGCTGCGCGCGAACGGCGGCAGGGTGGCCGTCACCATCACCGCGGCGACGTTCTTGGTTTGCAGCTTGGCTTCGAGATCGCGGGTGTTGACGCCAAGCCGCTCCAGCATGCCGACCAGCGACTGGCGGGTGAACACCGCGTTGTCGAGCTTGTCGCCGGTGCCGTTCAGCCCGACCACGAGGCCATAGCCGACGAGCTGGTTCTCGCGCACCCCCTCGACATCGGCGATGTCCTTGATGCGCACCGCGGCGCGCGCGTCAGCGGCGAACAGCACTGCCGCGAACAGCGGCGCGGCGAGCAGCAGCGACAGCGCCAGGGCGGCGCGGATGAGGGGAAACTCTTTCAACGCGATCCTTTGCTTTGTCTCAACCCCGGATCGGCGACACTGCGCGCCGTGATGACACCAGCCACGCACCCGCGCCCGACCGGACCCAACGCCTGCGATCAGCGCAAGGCCCGTGCCAGCTTCAATGCCGCGCCGCGCCGCCCCGCGCCGCCATGCGCACCCGGCAAATTGTGCCGATCGGCAACACCAGCCCGGCAGCGCCGGCACCCCCAACCCGGCAACGCCGGCACCCAAGGACCATCGTTCATGCCCCTGATCCAGCCGCTCGGCAGCACCACCGCGTCGCCAACCGCCACCACGGGGCGCGCCGGGCCGGCGAGCGGCTTCAGCGTTCCCGCCGGCCCGCCAGGCCCGGCCAGCCCGCCCGAGGCGGCGGCACCGATGCAGGCCACGAGCGGGCTGGCGGCACTGCTGGCGACCCAGGAGCTGGCGGACCCGCGCCTGCGTGACCGCGCCGCGCGGCGCCATGCCACGGCCACGCTGGACGCGCTGGCGGCACTCCAGGCGGCGCTGCTGGACGGCGAGGCTGGCGAGGCGATGGCCGGGCAGGCCTTGGGCCGGCTCGCCGCGCTGGCCGGGCAGCCGGCGCCGGCCGACCGGGCGCTTGCCGCCCTCACCCGCGCCATCGCGTTGCGCGCCGCGGTCGAACTGGCCCGCGGCGCACCCTTGGTCGACGGATCATGAGCTTGTCTCATGATCGCTCTTGGCGACCCGCGCCGGCACAGCTATAAGCCCGCGCAATCGCCCCGCCGTGCCGCACGTGGGGATCAGGAAAGCGAGGATTCCCCGCCGTGATGATCACGCTTCCGCCGGACTATCGCCCCGCCGAGGACGAGGAGTTCATGAATCCGCTGCAGGTGGAGTATTTCCGCCAGCGGCTGCTGCGTTGGCGTCAGGAACTGCTGCGCGAGGCGGATGGCACGCTGGCCAGCCTGTCCGAGGGCGGCATCCACGAATCCGACATCACCGACCGCGCCAGCGTGGAGACCGACCGGGCGCTGGAATTGCGCACCCGTGACCGCGCCCGCAAGCTGATCGCCAAGATCGACCAGGCGCTGCTGCGGATCGAGACCGGCACCTACGGATTTTGCGAGGAGACCGGTGAGCCGATCGGGCTGCGCCGGCTGGACGCGCGGCCGATCGCCACCCTGTCGATCGAGGCGCAGGAGCGGCATGAGCGGATGGAGCGGGTTCACCGCGACGACTGAATCGGGCCGCCCCTCAGGCACCCAGCATCCGCTTCAGCCCCACCGCCTGCTGCTGCCAGTAGCTGCCGGTGGCCAGGCGCTCATCCGCCTTCGGGTCGCCGGTGCGGGCATAGTCGCGGCCGAAATCGGCGGTGCCGAAGAGCATGTCCCACCAGGGCAGGATCGCGCCGTAATTGCAGCTTCGCTGGCCGGCCGCGAGCACGCCGTGATGGGCGCGGTGAAAGCGCGGCGACACCAGCAACCGGTCGCCGAGCCAGCCGAACCCGATGCGGGCGTTGGCGTGCGACAGGCTTTCGATCAGCCGCAGCAGCAGCACAGCCAGCGGGAACTGCAACGGCGGAATGCCGATCAGCAGCGCGACCGCGGTGAACCAGGAAAACGCGATCAGCTCATCGAGCAGATGGTTGCGGTCATCCGACCAGAAGGTCATCTGCCGCTGGGCGTGGTGCAGCGCATGCAGCGCGTACCACCAGCGCAGGCGATGGCTCAGACGGTGGCGCACATATTCGGCGAAATCCAGGATCACGACATAGATCGCAAAGGTCAGCACCTGGCGGCCGAGCAGGAACGGCAGCAGCCGCTCCAGCGTGGGGGGCACCCAGCCGTGATCGGTGAGCCAGCCGTTCATCCAGACCTGGAGCTGATAGAACAGGACAAAGGTGATCAGCGGCAGGAACCCGACGCGCGCGATCAGCGTGTAGAGCACATCCACCCACTCGGCCCGACGGTCAGCCCAGCGCTCCACCGGGCGCCAATGTTCGAGCGGCCAGCAGATCGCGAGCGTCACCACCACCTGGGCGGCGCCATAGACCGCGAACAGCGCCCAGCCGAAGCCGATATCCTCCCACTGCATCAGGTCCAGCGCATACAGCGCCGGGATCACCAGATGTTCCTGCAGCCAGCCGGCGGCGAGGCTGAACGGGTCGAAATCCATTCGCGATTTCCTATCCGCGCGCCGCCAGATCGGTGGTGAGGAAAATCCCGTGCGGGGAGCGGCCGACATCGATGGAGTGGAACTCGCCGGTGTGCGGATCGAGCACCGCCACGCGCTTCAGCCAGCGCTGGGTGATCCATAATTTGCCGTCCGGCGCGAAATCGATGCAGTCCGGCCCGCCGGGAATTTTATACACCCGCAGCTCGCGCAGGCTCACCGGATCGAGCGCGACGGTGGTGCCATCCACCCGGTCGTTCACATAGAGCGTGTGGCCGTCGGGCGAGAGGAACAGCTGGTGCGCGCCGCGCCCGGTCTTGACCCGGCGCAGCGTGTGGCCATCGATCGGGTCGAGCACGGAGACGTCGTCCTGGCCCATGTTGGCCACCAGCACCTGGCCGCGCAGCCACAGCACTCCGGCCGGCGCATGCCCCACCGGCACCACCCACAGCACCGACATCGCGTGCAGATCGATCGCGGCGAGCTTGTCGGTGCCCTGGAGCGAGACATAGACGACGCTGCCATCGGGGGCGAAGGCCATGTGGCTCGGCATCGAGGCGAGCGGGAAGCGCTTGACCAGCTTCATGCTGGCGGCGTCATAGATGTCCACCTGCGCGCGGGCGAGCCCGTTGACCACCAGGAATTTGCCGTCCGGGCTGAAGCCGATCTGATAGGGGTCCGCCACCGGCACGCGCCGTTGCAGGGCGAAATCGCGTGGATCGAGAAACAATATCTCGTTGCCGGCGGAATCGCCCACCAGCAGGGAGCGCGCATCGGGACTGAGCATCAGATGATGCGGCTCGCGCAGCACCGGGATGCGGCGCAGCTCGGTCTGGTGCGCCATGTCGATGACGCTGAGGCTCGCATCGGCGGAGTCCACCACCAGCGCGAGGTCGGCGGCGCGCGCGAACAAGGGCGTCAACGCCAGAAGGACAAACAGCAGCCGCGACATCGCTTTCACCAAAATCATACTCTCTTATATATAGCAGCATCCGCCGCGCCGTTCATATGCGCGCGCGGGTCCGTGCTATGCTTGGGCATGATGTCGATGAACCGCCGCCGCCTCCTCGCCGGGCTCGCCGCCCTGCCCGCCTGCCTGCCCGCCGCTGCCCGCGCCGCGATTCCGGCGGCGACGCCGCTGTCGCGGATGAACCTGCCCTGGTGGGCCGAACGCTTCGAGGCCAGCCAGCGCGCGCTGGCCACCGCGCCGCGGCTGTTGATGCTGGGCGATTCGATCACCCAGAATTTCGACAAGCGCGGCCCGCCGGCCTGGCAGGATTTCGCGCCGGTCTGGCAGCGCTTTTTCGCGCCGCGCGGGGCGGTCAATCTCGGCTTCAAGGGTGACACCACCGCGAGCCTGCTGTGGCGCATCCAGCAGGCGCGCTTCGCGGCCACCCCACCCCGCGCCGCGGTGATGCTGATCGGGGCGAATAATTTCGGCCGCGTGCATTGGAACGCCGCCGATACCGCCATCGGCGTCGATGCGTGCCTCGACGCACTGCGCGCGCGGGTTCATGGCATTCGCATCGTGCTGGTCGGCGTGCTGCCCAGCGTGCGCAGCGCCTGGGTGGATGCGCAGACGCGCGCGGTGAACCGCCTGCTGGCGGAGCGCCATGCCGGCGCGCCCGATGTCGTTTGGCTCGATGCCGGCCATCTGTTCGTGCGCGCTGACGGCAGCACGGACGCGGCGAAATTCTATGACGGTCTGCTCACCCCGCCGGACCCGCCGCTGCACCCCACGCCCGCGATGATGGCGGAGTTGTCGGCACTGATCGTCGCGAAATTGCCGTGAGTGCGACAGGCCTCAGCCGCTGATCGCGGCGCGCACCATGCTGTAGGCGGTCAGCATGGAGGTGCGGGGATTGTCGGGGTCCGGCACGCCTTCCATGCGCACGAACATCTCCCCGGTCGGGCCGTGCGCCTCGATCTCGTGGATGTTGGCGCTCACCGAGGGGTCGGCGACCAGTTCGCATTCGGTGGCGTCCAGCCCCGCGCCGGACAGCGCGATGGTGGCCGCGACGTTGGCGTTTTTCGGGTAATCGAGCGCGGCGCGGCGCGCGGTGGTGCGGGCGAACACCGTGGGCGACTGGAGATTTTCCAGATCGACCAGGCTCTCCGCGATCGAGCCCGCCCAGGCGGCCGGCGGCTTGCGCGAGCGGTACAGCACCCGGATCGGCCCGGCGAGGCGCATCGCCGACAGCGCGTCGAGCCCGCCCACCGCGCCGCTGGCGAGCACCAGGCGCGCATGGGTTTCCTCGGCGGCACCGCGCAGCAGCGATTCCATCTCCGGATCGGCGAGCGCGCCGACCGAGGCGACGACCAGATCGATCCCCGCGGCGAGCACCGCCGGCCCAACCGAGGCGAGCGCGGCCTGGCCGGCGCATTCGAGCACCAGCTCGGGCTGTGCGGCGCGCAGGCCGGCGATGTCATGCACCACCGGATGGCCGACGACGCGCGGCGAACCAGCGCGCAGCAGCACCGCCACGATGTGGTTCTCCGGCGCGCGCTCGGCCAGAATCGACGCCACCCGCCCGCCGATCGCGCCGTAGCCGATCAGCGCGATCCGGCGCGCCCTCATGCCCGCCGTGGCGGCCCGGCGAACGCCGAGGCAAAATCACCGAAACGTGCCATGTCCACCTCGACGATCGCGATGCCCGGCTGGGCCACCGCCCAGCGCAGCGCCTCGGCGGCCTGTTCGGGGCTGGAGATCTTGCGATGCGCGACGCCAAGGCTGCCGGCGAAGGCGGCGAAATCGGGGTTCAGCAAGTCGGTGTCGCCGTGTCGGCCGTCATATTCGGCGTCCTGGATGTTGCGGATCACCCCATAGCCGCCGTCGTTCATCAGCACCAGCGCGATCCGGGCGCCGATCTGCGCGGCGGTGGCCAGCTCGCCCGGATTGAGCATGAAGCCGCCATCGCCGGCGATCGCCACCACCTGTTTGCCGGGGGCGGCCACCGACGCGCCGATCGCGTGCGCGAGGCCCTGGCCGATGCCGCCGCCCATCGCATGGATCGCGGTGCGCGGGCTCACCCGGCGCGGCAGGCGGTTGCCCCAGATGCTGTTGGACAGCGTGATGTCGCGCACCCAGATGCCGTCATCGGGCAGCACCATCGCCACCGCGTCGATCAGCGTCGCATAGGCCCCGGCCTGGGCGCGGGTGGCGGCCTCGGCGGTGGCGCGGGCCTGCGCGGCGCGCGCGGTCCAGGCGGGATCGACCGATTTCGGCAGTACGATGCGGCCGAGCGCTTGCGCGGCATCGGCCAGAATGAACAGATCGTTCGCATAGCCGCGCCCGTCGGCGGCGGGATCGGCATCGATGCGCACCACCCGCGCGGGCAGGCGCAGCGCATAGGTGCGGGTCTCGTTGGAGCGCAGATGCGAGCCCGCGACGATCAGCAGATCGGCATCCGCGATCATCGCCGCGACCGATGGGCTCTGCGCGAAAGCCGCGAGGCTGGCTGGATGATTTTCATCCAGCACGCCGCGCCCGGCGGTGGAGGCCACCACCGGCACACCGGCATCGGCGAGCGCGCGCACCGACCCCACGCAGCCCAGCGCGCCACCGCCGACCCACAGCAGCGGCCGGCGCGCGGCGGCAAGCCAGGCGGATGCCTGATCGAGCAAGGCGGGGTCGGCCGTCGCTGCCAGAAGCGGCAGCGGCCCGAGCGCCTCGCGCACCGGAATTTCGGTGCGTTGCAGATCGATCGCGACCTCGATGGAGACCGGCCCGGACGGCGCGGACAGCGCGGTGCGCACGGCGGCGCGCAGCACGCTGGCCGCCTCGTCGGGATGGCTGATGCGCCAGGCCGCCTTGGAGACCGCGCGCAGCATGCCGAGCTGGTCCTTCGCCTCATGGATGAAGCCCCAGCCGCGATCCAGCCACGGGCTGTCGATCTGCCCGGTGAGGTGGATCACCGGCGCGCCGGCGGTGAAGGCCTCCACCAGCGCGCCGGCGGCATTGCCCGCGCCGGTGCCGGTGGAGGTGACCGCCAGCGTCGGCCGGCCGGAAACCCGCGCGGCGGCGTCCGCCATGTTGACCGCGCCCGCCTCGCCGCGCGCGGTGACGAAGCGGATCACACCGCGCCGGCGCATCGCGTCGAGAAACGGCATGTTGTGCAGGCTGATCACGCCGAACGCCTCGCGCACGCCGGCGGCCTCCAGCTCGGCGATCAGCAGGTCGGCCACCGGCATGGTGGCGGTGTCGAGCCGGGTCGCGTCCATCATTGTCAGCCCTGGAACCCGGCGTCGGGATCGCCGGCCATGGCGGTGCGCATCTGCCGGCTCGGCGGGCCGGCGAGCATCCAGCGGTCGCTGAGCTCGGCGGTGCGCTGCCAGACGCGCGGCTGGTGGGTCGCCTCGTCGATCTGTTCGAGTTGGGTGGTGTATTCGATGACGAAGCCCGACGGCCCGATATAATAGGCGAACGGATTGTCGCCCGGACCGTGCCGGCCGGGGCCCCAGTTCACCGGATAACCGCCGTTCTTCAGCCGGCCGATGCCGCGCATGTAGGCGTCGAGCGTGGGCAGCTCGAAGGCGACGTGGTTGATCGAGGCACGATCCGAGCGGTTCAGCGCGATCGAGTGGTGGTCGCTGTGGCAGCGCAAAAACACCATCTGGTCCTCGGACCAGTCGCTGATGCGAAAGCCCACGACGTCGGTGTAAAACGCGGTGAGCTGGTCGAACGCGGCGGTGTTGAGCACGATGTGGCTGATGCGGATGGGCGCGTCGGGGTCCGGCAGAGGGGTCACCTCGGCGACCTCGGCGGTGATGCGCAACACCCGCTGATCCGGATCGGTGAGGGTGAAGCCCACGCCGCCACCAGGCGTGTCCAACGCGGCGATCGGGCTTGCCGCGACGCCGGCGCGCAGCACCTTGTCGCGCAGCGCGCCCAGTGCTGCTTCGTCAGCAACGCCGAGGCTGATGCGCACCAGCCCACGCCGCGCGCCCGGATGCAGCCCGACCAGATAGGGCTCGGGGCCCGAGCCGCGCAGGAAATTGCCCTGGTTGCTTTCCACATCGGTGAGCTTCCAAAGCTCACGGTAGAAGGCGGCGGTCTGTGGCACGCCCGGACCGGCATAATCCAGGCTGCGCACCCACATCGGTTTGTCGTTCATGATGTTTCCCCATCGGCATGCGCGGCATGGCCTGCCGCGGGTTGTGTCGGCTCGCTGTCCTGCCAGCCGAGCCATTGCGAAATCTGTGTGCTGGTCGCCTGCGCCTGGACCATCAACCGGTCGAGCGCGGCACGGTCGGAGGCATTCCAGTCATGCCCGACCAGCGAGATGGCGGCGACGATGGCCCCGGTGCTGTCGCGCACCGGCAAGGCCAGACTGTCCACGCCGGGCTCGAAATCGGAGTGGCTGAGCACATAGCCGCGCGCGCGATCCGCCGACAGACGTTCGAACAGCGCGTCCATCGAGGTCGGCGTGATCGCGGTGAACCCCGGCAGGGGCGCGTGTTCGAACAGCGCGCGGATGTCGTCGCGCGGGCGCTCCATCAGCATGATCCGCCCCATCGCGGTGGCGTGCGCGGGCAGGCGCGTGCCGACCTCGATGTTGGAGGTCAGCGGCGAGCGCGCGGCATAGCGGGCGAGATAGAGGATGTCGGTGCCGTCCATCACCGCGAGCTGGGTGGCGTGGCCGGTGACATCACGCAATTGTTCGAGCGGCACGCGCGCGACCTGCACCAGATCGAGCGAGGCCAGATAGGCGAAGCCGCGGGTCAGCAACGCCGGGCCAAGGCGGAAGCGGCGCTCGTCGATTTTTTCGACGAAGCGCATCGCCACCAGGGTTTGCAGAATGCGAAAGATGCTGGTGCGCGACACACCGACCGCCGCGCCGATCTCGGTGGCGGTGAGCGTGGTGCGATCGCGGGTGAACAAGGACAGCACCGCCAGGCCCTGCGCCAGCGCCGGCACGATATAGCGCCCCTGCGGCAGCGGCAGCGCGATGTCGGTGGCGGTGTCCATCGCCCTAGCCGGCCGCGCGCGCGCGCGCGGGCATGAAATGCAGCACCCGCCGCTCGATGAGCACGATGGCGCCATAAAGCACGATGCCGATCAGCGTCAGCAGGATGATGGTGACGAACACCATCGCGGTGTTGCCCGCGCCCTCGCCGAACGACAGCAGATAGCCAAGTCCGGTGTTGCCGCCGACCAGCTCTCCGACCACCACGCCGATCACCGCGAGGGTGGCGGCGATGCGCAGCCCGGCGAAGAACGGCGGCAGCGCCGCCGGGAACTCGATCTTCCAGAACAGCTGGAAACGGTTCGCGGTGAAGGCGCGCGCCAGCCGCACGATGTCGGGGTCGATCGCGCGCACCGCGCCGAGCACGTTGATCATCACCGGGAAGAACACGATCAACACCGCGACCAGGATTTTCGGTGTCATGGTGTAGCCGAACCAGATCACGAACAGCGGCGCGAAGGCCACCTTCGGGGCGATCTGCAATGCCAATATGTAAGGCGACAGAACGAACTCCGCCGAGGCCGACATGCCGAGCACGAACCCCACCACCATGCCGAGCAGCATGCCGAACACAAAGCCCAGCAACACCTGCAGGGCGGTGATGGAGGTGTGATACATCAACTGGTCACGGCCCAGCATGCGCACGAACTCGTGCCACACCTGATCCGCCGGCGGAATGATGAAGGCGGGGATGCCCATCGCCGGCGGCCCCCATTGCCAGGCGGCAAGGAACAGCACGAACAGCCCCAGGCTCGCCGCCGCCATCAATTGCCGTGTCGGATCCGCCCAGTTTCGCATGATCACTGCACGAACTGGTTGGTGTAGAGATCAGCCACCGGCGAGGTTTTCTCGATGATCCCCTGCTTGAGATAGAACTCCTGCAAGGATGCCAGCCGGTCGGGGTCGACCGCGCCGGTCACCTTCTGGCCCGGATAGACGTATTGATCATACATCTTGAAGATATCGGCGATCACCGGCTCGGTGTCGGCGTACTGGGTGATCTGCTTGACGTAGTCCTTCGCCGAGCCTGCCGGATCGGCCTTGATGTCCTCAAGCCCGTGCAGGGTGGCGCGCACCAGTTTGCGGATCAGCTCGGGGTTTTTCTGAATCGTTTCGTCGGACGCCACCACCGCCTGGGCCATGCTCTTGAACAGCGTGTCGGACGGGATGATCTGCATGTTCATCTTCGGTGCGGCATTGCGCGCCCACACCGTCCATTCCGGCACCGAGGCCATCGCGTCGGCCTGGCCGTCGGCGAACAATTTCCAGATATTCACCGGCCCCACCGCCTGGCCGTTGATGTCGTTCTTGGTCAGGCCCTGGGTGGCCAGCATGCCGAGCAGGGCGAAGAAAGTGGTGTCCTGATAAGCCATGGTGGTGACGGTCTTGCCTTTGAGATCGGCCACCGATGTCACCCGGTCCTTGTTGAGCACGAGCTGCATGAAGCCCTGGACGCCGAGCAGTGCGACGGTGCGCACCGGCACGCCGTTGGCGCGCACCAGGATCGAGGTGTCACCGATCGCGCCGCCGATCACCGCGTTGCCGGCGCCGACCTGCTTGGCCGCATCCACGCCGCCGCGCGCGGTGATGAATTCCACGTCGAGCCCTTCGGCCTTGAAGTAGCCGCGCTGGTCGGCGACCATCCACGGGCCGAACGCCGGCTGAACCTTGGGAGCCGGCAGCAGGTAGATCACCTTTTGCAGGGTTTGCGCATGCGCCCCGCCGCCCAGCATCAATGCCAGCAGCGCGGCGGCCCGACCAATTCCTCGACGCATTCTCGTTTCCTTTCGCGGCTCAGGCATCAGCTTCATCGATATGCAGCAGTTCCATCAGACGCGCGACATACGGCCCGACATGGGGATGGGTGCGCCGCGCCATCGGATTGGAAATATCGGGGATGTCCACGACGATTTCCTCGATGATGGTGCCCGGCCGCTGGCTCATCACCAGCACCCGGTGCGACAGCGCGATCGCCTCGACCAGGTCATGGGTGACGAACAGCGCGGTCTTGCCGGTCTCGGCCAGGGTGCGCCCCAGATCCTGTTGCAGCACCATCTTGGTCTGCGCATCGAGCGCGCTGAAGGGTTCGTCCATCAGCAGCACCGAGGGGTCGACCGCCAGCGTGCGCGCGAGCGCCGCGCGCTGGCGCATGCCGCCGGACAATTGGTGCGGATAATGATCCTCGAAGCCGCGCAAACGACATTTTGCGAGCAGGTCCATCGCGATGCCGCGCCGCTCGCGCGCCGGGCGGCCGAGAATCTCCAGCCCGAACTCGACATTGTGCCGGATCGTGCGCCATGGCAGCAGCAGATCCTTTTGCAGCATGAAGGCGACATGCGCGTTCGGCCGCTCGACCCGCACGCCATCGACGAACACATCGCCCTCGCTCGCCGGATCAAGGCCCGACGCCATGTTGAGCAGGGTCGATTTGCCGCAGCCCGACGGGCCGATGATGGACACCACCTCGCCGTCGCGAATGGAGATGTTGAGGCCCTGCACCGCGGTGATGCCGGAGCCGCGCTTGGAGGCAAAACGCTTGGTCACGTCACGGAACTCAAGGCGCGTGCGTGCCGTGACGTCGGCGGAGAGCGCGTTCATGCCGGCACCGGATTGCGCAGATCGATGTCGAGATTGGCGAAGGCGTCGATCTCGATCAATGCCTCGGGATCGGCGAGTGCCACCACCTGCACCAGGGTCGAGCACGGATAGGCGCCGTCGAACAGGGCCGCGCGCACCGCACCGAATTCGGCGCGCCCGGCCATGTCGGTGACATAGACCACCAGCTTGTAGATGCAGTGCAGCCCGCCGCCGGCGGCACCGAGCAGACGCGCGATCTCGGCAAATCCCGCCTCAGCCTGCGCGGTCATCGACGGCCCGGCGCCGCGCGCGATCACCCCCGAGATGGCGACCTCGCGCCCCACCACGAGGCAGGGCGCGAACGGCACGCCGGGGGCGGCGACACCGACCCGCCGCAGGGTGGGTGCGTCAGCCACGCGCGCCGGCCGCGGCCAGAGCCTCGAGCTGCGCCTTGGCACGCGCGCGCAGCACCCGCCGCCCGCGCACCAGCCCGACATCATGGTTGTAGAGCATTTCACGCGCGTTCGCGTCCGGCTCGCACACTTCGAGCAGCACGCGGTCCTGCTCCAGCACCGCCCAATGGCGCGCCTCCAGACGGTTGCGATACAGGAAGCGCCAGGTGTCGCGCTGCCAGCCATCCACCTTGCGCGCGCGCCAATGCACCACCACCGCAAGGCTCGGGCTGACCGGGGTGTAGGTGCCCACGATGTGGAAATTGCCGCCCGGGCCACCGGTTTTCGGATACGGGATTTCGAGCCGCAGCCACTGCGTGCCGGTGTCGCCCCACTCGGTCCAGTCGAAATTCACGTCGCGCTGGCCGATCTTTTCGAACATGAAGCCATGATCGGTGTCGCGCACACGAAAATCGGCGACCATCTCGCCCTCGGCCATCGAGTGCGACTGTTTGTGCAGGAACGCGCCGTGCATCGGGTCCATCACGTTGTCGATCACGTAACGATAATCCCCCTTCCACTCCGCGTAGCACAGGAAATGGGAATATTCCGGCGAGGTCAGCTCCTCGGGCAGCACCAGCTCGGGCGGCTGGGGATGCAGGCTGTCGCCGACATAGGCCCAGATCATGTCAGCCTTTTCCTGCACCGGGAACGACCGCGTGGCGCGCGCGCCTTCGAGCTTGCAGCCCGGGCTGCCAGGCACGCGGACCGCGACGCCATCGCCGTTCACCTGCACGCCGTGATAGCCGCAGGCGATGCGATCGCCCATCGGAATGCCGATCGACAGCGGCGCGCCGCGATGCGGGCAGCGATCCTCCAGCGCATGCAGCCGTCCGTCGCTCTCGCGCCAGAACACCATGCGATAGCCGCAGCGAAACAGCGACACCGGCACATTGCCGACGAAGCTGGACGGGCAGATCGCATACCATTGGTTGCGCACGCCCTTTTCGAGCAGCGCGTCGATGTCGGCGTCGGTGACGCCGCGATCCTGGGTGACGATATCGGCCATGATTGCCCCCTACGCGCCGAGCCGGCGCATTTCCGCGGTGAAGAGTTCCTCGCTCCAGGGCTGACCGCCCGGCGAGGGGACGAACTGGTCGTTCAGCGCCTTGACCATGCCGGGCAGCGTGTCGATGCCCTGGCGGAACGCGGACTCGATCGCGTCACCCAGCAGATTTTCATACTGGGTCGGCGGATTGAGCCGGTGCTGGTTGGGGTTGAGATACGGCGCGGGGATCAGATGGGCGGGGATTTGGGTCATTCAGATGCCTCCCTGGCGGACACGTTCGGTGATGCGGGCACGGACGGGGACGAAGTCGTAGGTGGGGTAGCATTCGGTGCGGAACACGCCCCAGGCGGAGCGCTCCAGCTCGACATTGACCGCGGGCAGCAGCTCGGGCGGCACCGACAGGGTGACGATCTGGCCGAAGCCCATGGCGACCGTCCAGGACACGATGGACACCCCGGCGGGCGGAAACCGGTCCCACCACTCGGCGTCCTTGAGCCTGGTCTGCACGGCGTGCAGATTGAGCGACTGGTCATGGCGCAGAAACACCGTCAGCAGGATGGGCTCGTGCGAGGTGGTGCTGTCCGTCATGGGCCGCCTTTGGGGTTTTGAGGCACGATCGGGGGCGAGACACGTTTCATTGGTGAACTCTTGCTTCACCATTGAAACGCAGCCTAGACAAGTTCCGTCACCGGATGCAAGCTGAATCAGCACGGATGCGTGAAATTTTGCTCCGTGGACGAAACTGCGGTTCGCCACCGAACCGTCCGGACCATAAAATCAAACAGGAGACCCCATGGACCTGCACCTGAACGGCAAGACCGCCATGGTCTGCGGCGCGCGCACCGGTCTTGGTCATGCCTGTGCCGCGGCCCTTGCCGCCGAGGGCGTCGCCCTCACCCTGCTGTCGCGCGACGCCGCGGGTCTGGCCGCCGCCGCCGCCGGGTTGGCCGACGCGCATGGTGTGCCGGTCCATCCGGTTGCCGGCGACCTCGCCGACCCCGCCGCCCGCGCCGCCCTCATCGCCGCCTGTCCCGCACCCGACATATTGATCCTCAATGCCGGCGGGCCCCCGCCGGGCGATGCCACCCGCTTCGCCGAGGCGGACTGGACCGCGGCGCTTGCCGCCGGCGTCGCCGCCCAGATCAGCCTGGTCAACGCGGTGCTGCCGGGCATGCGCGCGCGCCGCTTCGGCCGCATCGTGGTGATCTCCTCCGGCGCGCTGAAGGCGCCGCTGCCGTTCCTGGCCCTGTCGAACGCCGCGCGTGCCGGGCTGTGGTCCGCGCTCAAGGGGCTGTCGCGCCAGGTCGCCGCCGATGGCGTGACGATCAACGCGCTGCTGCCGCATGCCTTTGAACCCGACCGCCTGGCCAGCAATTTCGCCAACCGCGCCCGCCAGTCCGACGCCGATGCCGGGCAATTGCGCGCCGCCTCGCTGGCCGCCATTCCGGCCGGACGCTTCGGCCAGCCGGAGGAATTCGCCATCATGTGCGCCACCCTGTGCCACGCCAGACTGGGCTATCTGACCGGCCAGGCGATCCTGCTGGATGGCGGACATTTCACCGGCGTGCTGTAGCGCCGGAGGCGCGGCAAACACTATTGTTGCGCGCGCGGTGGTTGTCCCGACGGCGGGGCGATGTTACCGCACGATTTCATTTGCAGGAACGATCATGCCCACAGCCTTCATCACCGGCGTCACCGGCCAGGATGGCGCCTATCTGTCGCAACTGCTGCTCGGCAAGGGCTATCGGGTGGTCGGGCTGCTGCGCCGCTCCGCCTCCTCGGACGTGATCGGTGAGCGGCTGCGCTGGCTCGGGATTCTCGACGATGTGGAGCTGGTGGATGGCAACCTCACCGACCTGTCCAGCCTGATCCGGCTGATCGATGGCGTGCGGCCCGACGAAATCTACAACCTCGCCGCGCAGAGCTTCGTCGCGGCGAGCTGGCACCAGCCGCTGCTGACCGGCACGGTGACCGGGCTTGGCGCCACCAACATCCTCGAAGCGGTGCGGATCGCCCATCCCACCGCGCGCTTCTATCAGGCGTCGTCGTCGGAGATGTTCGGCAAGATCCAGGCCGAGCATCAGAACGAGACCACGCCGTTCTATCCGCGCTCGCCCTATGCGGTGGCCAAGCTCTACGCCCACTGGATGACGGTGAATTACCGCGAGAGCTTCGGGCTGCATGCCTCCTCGGGCATCCTGTTCAACCACGAGAGCCCGCTGCGCGGCATCGAGTTCGTCACCCGCAAGATCACCGACGGGGTGGCGCGCATCAAGCTCGGG
>DAHWBL010000289.1 GCA_027323595.1 Acetobacteraceae bacterium
ACCGCGCCGCCGCTCGCCGCTCCGGGCGCCACCACCAACCCGGCCGCCGCGGTCGGCCTCACCTACGTCCCCGGCATCAAGATCCTCGGCGCGGATTATTCCGCCTCCATCCGCCCCGCCGAAATTACCCCGTTCAGCTTCCGGCGCTAAATCCCACCGCCGGCGAACCCCGCCGCCAGCCGCCCGCCATGCCGGCGGTCATGGTTGGCCAGCGCCCGCTCGGCGATGCCCGGCTTGTCATACAGGGCCGCCGCCAGGATCGCCTGCGCCAGCAGCCCATCGTCGGACACGAGGTCGGCGCGGCGCGCGAACACCCCATCCGCCCACAGCAACTGCTCCGCCCCCGCCCGGCCAGACGCCACCACTGGCGCGCGGCGCGCCTGGGTCATCAGATCGATCAGCATGAACCCGGCCCGGCGCAAAAACAGCTCCACCTCGGAAAACAGCGGCTGGCCCTGATAGATCGGCGCGAACTCCACCTCGCACTGGATCAGCGCGGTGCGCTCCAGCACCGACCCCGCCGCCTCCAGCGCCGCCAGCTCCGCGCCCTGGATGTCGAGCTTCAGGAAATCCACCGCGCCCACATGGCCCAGCAGATCATCCAGCCGCTCGGTGCGCACCCGCGCGCTGCCCACCGTGCGCAGCCCCGCCAGCGAGGTGAAGCCGGCGCAGAATTCCGGGTCCAGCCGCAGCAGCGACGAGGTGCCGGAGGCGTTGTTCTCGAAAAACACCTCCTCCCGCCCGGCGCCGACGAACGCCTCGATGATCTCCACCGAACCATCCTCCTCCGCCCGCCGCGCCGCCGCCCGCGCCGCCAGCGGCTCGAACCCGATCAGCCGCACCGGCACGCCGAGCCCGCCGAGCGGCGCATAGACATGCGCCTCGCCCTCCAGCGTCTGCGCGCCGACATCCACCACCACCAGCTCGCGCCCCAGCGCGGCGACCACCGGCGCCAGCCGCGCGGCCAGCGGCGACACAATCACGTTCATCGCACCCTCATCCACAGATACGGCGCATTCTCCCCGCCAACCATTTAAGCGGCGATAACGCGGCCATTGACGAAGGTGATCACGCCATCGCCGCGAAGAGACTTGGAAACGGTGGACTTGGAAGCGGGGGACTTGGAAGTGGGCGCGCGCCGACGCACTGTGCGCGAGGCAGCGCCGCCAAGGCGCCAACGACGCGGGAGGCAAACAATGGACGGCACGGCTTCTGGCCACTTCATCGGCGCACCGGCCCGCCGCAAGGAGGATTTCCGCCTGCTCACCGGTGCTGGCCGCTACAGCGACGACCTCACCCTGCCCGGCCAGCTCCGCGGCATCGTGCTGCGCTCCCCGCACGCCCACGCCACCATCACCCGCATCGACACCACCCACGCCGCCGCCATGCCCGGCGTGGTGCGCATCTACACCGGCGCGCAGTTGCGCGACGCCGGCATCGGCCCGATTCAGCCCGACCATAATTTCCTCGGCCCGATCGAGATCCAGCGCAGCCTGCCCGACCCGCTGCTGCTCAACCGCGACGGCAGCCCGATGCCCGCCAGCCCCTATCTTCCCCTCGCCGCGGACCGGGTGCGCCATGTCGGCGACGGCGTCGCCTTCATCGTCGCCGAGACCGCGCACCAGGCCCGCGACGCCGCCGAGCGGATCATCGTCGACTACGCCCCCCTGCCCGCCGTCACCGACACCAGGGCCGCCGCCGACCCCGCCGCGCCGCTGATCTGGCCGCACATGGCCGGCAACGTCATGCTCGATGCCGACATCGGCGACCAGCACGCCACCGAGGCCGCCTTCGCCACCGCCGCCCACATCGTGCGGCTGGACACCTGGATCGCGCGGGTGACCGGCGTGCCGATGGAGCCGCGCGCCTGCGTGTCCGTGCCCGAGCCGAACGGCCGGCTCACCCTGCATGCCGGCAGCGGCGGGGTGGTGCGGCAGAAAAAGGAGCTGGCGCTGATCCTGGGCATGGACGAGGCGGCCATCCGCGTCACCTGTCGCGACATCGGCGGCAATTTCGGCACCAAGAACTCGCTGTTCCCCGAATTCGCGCTCGCCATGTGGGCGGCGCGCGACCTCGCCCGCCCGGTCAAATGCACCGCCGACCGCACCGAGGCGTTTCTGTCGGACTATCAGGGCCGCGACCTCGTCGCCGATGTCGAACTCGCGTTGGACGCGGATGGGCATTTCCTCGCCATGCGCGGCAGCCATCTGTCCAATGTCGGCGCCTATGCCAGCTCGGTGATCCCGCTGCGCAAGGGCACCGGCATCGCCAACGGCCTCTATCGCATCCAAGCCGCGCATCTGCACGCGCGCGCGGTGCTGTCCAACACCCCGCCCACCATCCCATACCGCTCCGCCGGCCGGCCCGAGGCGATGTTCATCATCGAGCGCCTGTGCGACATCGCCGCCCGCCGCACCGGGCTCTCGCCGATCGAGATCCGCGCCCGCAACCTGATCCAGCCCGACCAGCTTCCCTATACCGGCCCGACCGGCGTCACCTACGACAACGGCGACTATCCACACAGCATGGCCCGCGCGCTGGAACTTTCCGATTACCGCAATTTCCCCGCCCGCCGCGCCGCCGCCGCCGCGCGCGGCATGCTGCGCGGCATCGGGCTCGCCAACTATGTCGAGCTGACCATGGGCAACCCGCGCGAATGGTGCGCCATCACCATCCTGCCGGGCGGGGCCGCCGAGATCGCCATCGGCACGCTCGCCTCCGGCCAGGGCCACGAAACCAGCTTCGCCCAATGCGTGTCCGAATGGCTCGGCATCCCGTGGGAGCGCATCACCCTGGTGCAGGGCGACACCGACCTCATCCCGGTCGGCGGCGGCAGCCACTCGGGGCGCTCGATGCGCTTCGCCTCGGTGGTGATGGGCCACGCCTGCGACGGGGTGAAGCGCCGCGGCGGTGCCATCGCCGCCCGGCTGCTGCGCGTCGGCGAGGATGCCGTGAGCTTCGCGGACGGACAATTCCGCGCCAACGGCCAGGCGCTCGGCTGGGAGCAGATCGCCCGCGCCGCCGCCGAGCTCAACGACCTGCCCGAGGAGCTGCGCGCGCCGCTGCGCGCCGAGCACGAGGAATTCTTCAAGCATGGCGGCTACCCCTACGGCACCGCCGTCTGCGAAATCGAGATCGACCCCGACACCGGCAAGCTCGACCTGCTCGGCTGGACCGCCGTCGATGACGTCGGCCGCGCGGTGAACCCGATGATCCTGCACGGCCAGACCCACGGCGCGGCCACCCAGGGCATCGGCCAGGCATTTTGGGAACATATGACGCTGGACCACGCCACCGGCCAGGTTCTGGCGGCGAGCTTCATGGATTACGCCATGCCCCGCGCCGACGCGCTGCCCGGCTTCACCACCGAGCTGATGGAAATCCCCTCGCCCACCAACCCGCTGGGCGTGCGCGCCGGCGGCGAGGGCGGCACCACCCCCGCACTCGCCGCGGCGATCAACGCGGTGTGCGACGCGCTGGCCGCATACGGCGTCGAGCACATCGACATGCCGGCCACCCCCGAAAAACTCTGGCGCCTGATCCGGGCGGGAACAAAATCATGACCCACGCGAGCCATCGCCTGCGCGATTTCGTCCAGACCCTGCGCGCCCACGACGAGGTTCGCGAGATCACCGAGCCGGTCAGCCTCGACGACATCTCCGCCATCCTCGAATCCTCGCCCCAGGCGGTGCATTTCCACCAGGCCGGCCCCGAGGGCGCCGAGCTGGTCGGCAATGTCATGGCCAGCCGCGCCCGCATGGGCCTGGCGCTGCAGGCCCCGCCGCGCGAGCTCGCCGCCACCTTGCGCCAACGCCTGGCCACACCCCAGGAAATCAATTTCGTCGACACCGCGCCGGTGCAGCAGATCATCCGGCGCGGCAAGGACGCCGACCTCCGACGCCTGCCCTTTTATCTGCAACATGACGAGGATGGCGGGGTCTATATCTCCTCCGCACTCGATTTCTGCGTCGATCCGGCCACCGGGGCGCGCAACCTGGGTTCACGCCGGCTGTTCCTGCGCGGCCACCAGAGCCTCAGCACCAATCTCTCGCAGCCCTCGGACCTGCGCCGCATCTATCTGGCCGCCGCCGCGCGCGGAGAAAACCTGCCGATCAGCTTCGTCATCGGCACCCACCCGCTCGATTTCCTCGCCTCCGCGCTGCGCATTCCCGGCGACGAATTCCAGCAAATCGCCCGGCTGCGCGGACAGACCCTGGACATGGTGCGCGGCGTGACCAACGGCGTGCCGGTGCCGGCCGACGCCGAGATGGTGATCGAGGGCTATCTCGACCCGCTCGGCCACCGCCTGCCCGAAGGCCCGTACGGCGAGTTCTGGGGCCTGAACGGCGAGATGCACATCAACCCGCTGTTCCACGTCACCGCCATCACCGCGCGCGCCGACGCGCTGCACCACACCGTCAGCCACGGCGGGCGCGACGTCGCGCGCATGGAAGCCTCGATCCTCGCCCAGATCACCACCGAAGCCCTGACGCTCACCCTGCTGGAGGGTGCCGGCATCACGCCCCACGCGGTCTATGCCTCACCCAACGCCGCGGTGGTCCAGCATGTCCGCATCGCCCTGCCGCGCGCCGGGGCGCACCAGGCCCGCGCGGTCATCGAGCGGCTGCACGCCCACCCGGGATTCCGCTTCGTGCAGATCGTCGATGACGACATCGACGTGTTCGACGACGCCGAATGCGAATGGACGCTGTCCACCCGCTTTCGCGCCGACCGCGACCTCATCGTCACCGCCGACCTGCCCGGCATCCACGCCGACCCCACCCGCGACGCCGCCGGGCGCACCGCCAAACTCGGGCTGGACTGCACCGCCCCGCCGGGCGCGCAGGACCATCTCGCCACCCGCCGCCCGCGCCTGCCCAGCATCACCCGCCACCCCGCCACCAACATCCTCGCCCAACTCGCCAACGGCCCCGCCAACTTCCGCCAGCTCCTCGCCCATAGCGGCACGATGGACGCCCGCGACCTGGCCATCGAACTCGACGCCATGCTCCAGGCCGGGCTGCTGCGCCGGCTCGATGAAGGCGACTGGTCGCTGCCGGCCTGAGCAGCCACCCGGTTCGCGCTGGCGGCGCGTCAGGTCAGATATGAGTGCACGATCTCGATCAGTTCCTCGGCGGCCACCGTGGCGGCGGCATGGTCGGACGCCCGCACCACCTGGTCGCGGATATGGTCCTCGATCACCTCGGCGATGAAGCCATCCAGCGCGCCACGGCAGGCGGTGGCCTGCTGCAACAGCTTCGCGCAGCTCGCATCCGCGTCCAGCGCCCGGCGCATCGCCTCGACCTGACCGCGGATGCGATTGAGTCGCTTCACCAGCTTGGATTTTTCGAACGATTTGTCATCCGGAAGCGCCGACATCGTGCTTGACCCCATACCGGGTATGGGTATATCAGCCGCGACACGGTGTGGCGAGCCTTTCCGTCACCACCGCTTCCGCTCCGGCTTCGGCCGGCCCATCAAACCAGCAAGGGATCACATGAACCCGCGATCTATCAGCCAACCCACGGAGAGCCACAGTAGACGCCTGCCGTCTGCCGTGATCGTCCGTCCAGGTTGGATCGCCACCCGGGTCGTGCCTGAATCCGTCCTGCCCACCGCGCCGAGGCGCCTGGGTTAGCGGCCAGGCTCTCCCGGGTTCAAGCCAACACTTGAACCAAAGGAGAGGGCCATGGCCGCCTTTCTCACCATCGATCTGCTGCGGGCGCATGCCGTGCCCATGCTGTTCCAGGCCGACCCGCGCGCGATGCGCCGTCGGCCCGTCCGCGCGCGCTGGACGGTCGGCGCCGATGGCCGGCTCGCCTGCCATTGGGACACCGACACCGACGATCCCCCGCCTCCGCCAGGCTGACGCCGCCCCCGCCCACGCCCACGTCTAAAGACCTCGCCCGCGGAGACCGACCAATGTCCGACACCACCTTCAACGCGGCGTCGCGCGCCGCTGCCCTCGACACCGCCCATGTCGGCGACATCCAGGGCGCGCTCGGCACCATTCGCCTCGGCGACACCGCGCGCCGCGCCGGCTGGAAAGCAAAGCTGTCCACCCTCATGGCCGTCGTCGGTCCTGGCCTCATCGTCATGATCGGCGACAACGACGCCGGCGCCTTTGGCACCTACACCCAGGCCGGCCAGAATTACGGCACCTCGCTGCTGTGGACGCTGTTGCTGCTGGTCCCGGTGCTCTACGTCAACCAGGAGATGGTGTTGCGCCTCGGCGCGGTCACCGGCGTCGGGCATGCGCGGCTGATCCTGGAGCGGTTCGGCAAATTCTGGGGCGCGTTCAGCGTCATCGACCTGTTCATCCTCAACGGGCTGACCATCGTCACCGAGTTCATCGGCATCAACTTCGCCCTCGGATTTCTGGGCGTGCCGAAGCTGTGGGGCATCATCGTCGCCGCCGGCATCATCATCGCCGCCGCCAGCACCGGCAGCTTTCGCCGCTTCGAGCGCTTCTCGCTGGCGCTGTGCTTCTTCAGCCTGCTGCTGGTGCCGGTGTTCATGATGGTGCATCCGCCGCTGGCCGAGCTGGGCCGCGACTTCGTGGTGCCGCGCCTGCCGACCGGCTCCAGGCTGTCGGATGTCATGCTGCTGGTGATCGCCATCGTCGGCACCACCGTCGCCCCCTGGCAGTTGTTCTTCCAGCAGAGCTACGTGATCGACAAGCGCATCACGCCGCGCTTCATGGCCTATGAAAAGGCCGACCTGGTGCTGGGCATCATCGTCGTGGTGGTCGGCGCCGTCGCCATGATGGCGTTCACCGCGGCGGCCTTCGCCGGCACCGCGGGCTTTGGCCAGTTCACCGATGCCGGCGCCGTCGCGGTCGGCCTGCAGGCCAGCGCCGGGCGGGCCGCGGGGGTGATGTTCGCGCTCGCCCTGCTCGATGCCAGCATCATCGGCGCCTCGGCGGTGTCGCTGTCGACCGCCTACGCCATCGGCGACGTGCTCGCCCTGCGCCACTCCCTGCACCGCCGGCCCACCGACGCGATCGGCTTCTACCTCGTCTATGCCGGATTGATCGCGGTGGCCGCGGCGCTGGTGCTGCTGGGCAGCGACGTGCTGCTGGGGCTGCTGACCAACGCGGTGCAGACACTTGCCGGCGTGCTGCTGCCATCGGCGACGGTGTTTCTGCTGCTGCTGTGCAACGACCGCGCGGTGCTTGGTCCGTGGGTGAACGGGCGCTGGCTGAACCTGTTCACCGGCGCGGTGATCTGGGCGCTGGTCATGCTGTCGATCATCCTGACCGCGGCGACGCTGTTTCCAGCCATGTCGGGCGACGCGATCATCGCCATTCTGGGCGGTGGCTCGCTGCTTGGCATCGTGGGCTTCGCGGGGTTCAAGCTGGTCCGCCGGCACGACACCGGACCCGCGGCACCTGCGCCTGCTCGTGCCGCGCTGGCGGCCGAGCGCGCGGGCTGGCGCATGCCGCCGCTGGACATGCTGCCGCCGGCCCGGCTGAGCCGCGCGAAGCGGCTATGGATGGCGGTTCTGCGTGGATACCTCATCGCCGCGGTCGTCCTCGTCGCGGTGAAGGTCGCCCAGATCGCGCTCGGGCAATAGGGTGGGCCGTGCCGCCCTGTGTGTTGCACAATGCGCAAACCATTTGACATTGGGTAACACCATCCCCTAGCGTGCGCCCATCAAGAACCCAACGGGGGAGGCAAGGATGGATTTCGGCTACTTCACGCTCAGCGACAACAACTACAAAAACAACACCCGCAGCCCGAACCAGTTCGTCCAGGAAATCCTCGCCGAGGGGCTCTATGCCGACGAACTCGGCTTTCGCTCCGCCTGGATCGGCGAGCATCATTTCTCCACCCTGGGCGTGAACTCCTCGCCGGAGATGCTGCTCGCCTTCATCGCCGCGCGCACCAGGAACATCCGCCTCGCGCCCGCCGTCACCGTGCTGCCGCTGCACCACCCGATCCGCGTCGCCGAACAATGGGCCACGCTTGATCTCATCTCCGGCGGGCGCGTCGATTTCGCCGCCGGGCGCGGCTATGACGAGCGCGAATACGAACCCTTCGGCGCGGATTTCTCCAACAACCAGCCGATCTTCGAAGAAGGCATGGAGATCGTGCGCAAGCTCTGGGCCGGCGGCTCGGTCACGCATGAAGGCGCGCACTACCAGTTCAAGGACATCACCATCACGCCGAGCCCGCTGCAAAACCCGATGTCGGCCTATGTGGCGTCGTTCTCCAAGCCGTCGATCGAGCTGGCCGGGCGCCTGGGCTTCGGCCTCATCGTCGCCCCGTTCGCCGCGGTGATGACCTTCGGCGGCATGAAGCAGGTGCACGATCTTTACGCCGAAACCTGCGCGCGCCACGGCAACCCCAAGCGCCGGCTGATGTGCAGCTACTTCGTGCATTTCGCCGACAATGACGAACAACAGGCCGCCGCGCGCGCGCGCCAGATCCGCTATTACACCGAATGCGTCATCCCCGCCCTGCCCGGCGACCCGGCCACCTCGCCGCCGAGCTATCGCTACTTCATCGACATGGTCAAACGCCTGCGCGAGGTGAAGCCCGAGGACCTGCGCGCCAACTCGGTGCTGATCGGCACGCCCGCGCACATGATCGACAC